>DATCRI010000033.1 GCA_036569045.1 Chthoniobacterales bacterium
TTCCGAAGCGGTCGCGGTGCCCGTGCTCGTCGGGTGGTGGCGCCCCGCCATTCTGATGCCGCCAGCGGCAGAAGATTGGCCTGAAGCGACGTTTCGCGCGGTGGTGTTGCACGAGGTCGCGCACTATCGGCGGGGGGATCATTGGCGGCAGTGCCTGCCAGCGGCTCTGCGCGTGATCTGGTGGTGGCATCCGGCTGCGTGGGTGACGATCCGGCAATTGCGGATCGAGCGGGAGGCGGCTTGCGACGACGCGGTGATGGGGACGGGCATGAAGGCCTCGGACTACGCCCAGGCGCTGATGCGAGTCGTTCGGGAGGCGCAGGGACGGCGGGTCTGGACGGGAATCGCCGTTGCGATGGCATCCGGCGCCCGCGTGTCGGCTCGAGTCGAGGCGGTGCTGGCGTCGAATCGCCGACGAGGGCCGGTCAGCCGGATGGCGCGCGGCGTGATCGGTGCCGGTGCGCTGGGGCTGGCGGGAGCGGTGGGCGCCGCGCATTCGACCGTGCCGGAGCCGGCGACGGCTGCGAGTCCCAGCGCTGAGCCCGCTTCGACGCCGGGCGCCGTGCCTGCCGACGAGACGAACGAGATCGAAGTCATCGAGGTCGCACCCCGATTTCTCGAGGTGAGCGATGACGACTACCGGACGAATCAGGAGAGATTCGACCAATGGGTCCACGCCGGAGATATCGTCCCCTTCGAGAAATTCTCGAGTGTCGACCTGATCAGTGCTCCGCGGGTGACGTTACGCTCGGGACAGGAGAGCCGCGTCGAGATTGCCCGCGAGTTCCGCTATCCCGTGGCCTTCGAGCGGGTGAAGGGAATGCCGATCACTCCGACGCGATTCCAGACCGAGATGCTGGGGCTGGCCTTCGATTTCACGGCGGAGCGCGTCGGCGAACGCGTGCAGGTGCATGGCGTGGCCACGATGCGAGTCTTCGAGGGCTTTACCGATGGCGACGAAGGCGTGCGCGTGCCGACTTTTCTGACGAAGGAAGTGAACATCTTTCGCATGATTCCCGGTGGCGGAATGGTGGGATTCTGGCTGCCGGGGATGAGCGTGCGGGGGATCCAGCACGCCGGAGGCGATCCCGCGGCGGCGTCTCCGTCCGACTCGAAGAACGCCTCCCGGATGGCGATTTTCATCGAGGCCTCCATTCGGAAGATCCCGCGCCCTCCGGATTCCACGCCGGCGCCAGCCGCGGATTCGCCCACGCCCGGCGCGACAGCGTCTCCTTCGCCGCCCGGCACGCCCGTGGTTTCGCCAGCTGCGAAGGCCGCTCCCAGTTTGCCCTATGGGATGCCGGTGGCGGGCAAGCCGGGATTTTTGACCAGTCCATTTGCTCCGGATCAAGGCATGGTCGACGTGCGCGGATTCGCTCCGAACACCGAGGTGAAATGCCCTTACACCGGGAGAGTTTTTCTCGTGCCCTGATCTCCCGCTCGGCGAAACTAGCGGGCGGAAAAATGCGCGGCCACCTGCGGGAAGGCCTGACGAAATACCGGGGCGAAGTCCTGCGGGCGGCGGGCGAGCCAGTCGCGGACGTGGTTGACCGGGAGCCACGCGCCGCCTTCGACTTCCTGTGCGGCGAAGCGGAAAGGTCCTTCGTGGTCGGCGCGGTAGATCTGGAGGAACTCGTAGCCGGTCTCCGGCCCGCACCCGAGCTTGCAGACGGGAATCAGCTCGCCGACCTCGGCGCCGACTTCCTCCATGAGCTCGCGGCGGGCGGCCTGTTCGTAGGTCTCGCCGGCGTCGACGTGGCCGGCGGTGGCGCTGTCCCATTTGCCCGGGCTGCGATCCTTCCAGATCGAGCGCTTTTGCAGAAAAATCTGGCCGGCGCGATTGAAGAGCATCACGTGAATGGCGCGGTGGCGCAGGTCGAGCGCGTGGACCTCGTTGCGCGGGCGGGAGCCGATCACGATGTCGTTCTCGTCGACGATCGGGAAAATTTCCTCGCCGTGCTGGGCGAAGGTTTCGTCGACGGCCTGGGCGAGCCGGGTCCACTGGGCGAGGTCGAGTTCCTCGGCGCGGACGGTTTCCGCGAGGTCGAGGGCGCGCAGGATCTCGCGCCAGTCGGGGCCGGGCTGGATGCGCTCGAGGTTTTTGCGGAGCTGCTTGCGGCGCTCGGAGAAGCCGCCCCGCACGAGCCGCTGGAACAGGGCGTCGTCGCAGGCGGGCACGTCGGCGCGGGGCTTGGGGCGCAACATCACGACGGCGGATTCCACCTTCGGCGCGGGATGGAAGACGCTGCCGGGCAGGGTGCGCAGGTATTCCACGGCCCAGCGACGGCCAAGGCAGACAGTCATGGCGCCGTAGTCCTTGGTGCGGGCTTTGGCGTTCATGCGTTCCGCAAGTTCCCGCTGGAGGGTGATGACCACGCGATCGGGCGAGAGCAGGGGATCGGCGAAGCGCTCGATGAGCGGGGTGGAGACGTAGTAGGGCAGGTTGCCGACGATCTTTAGCCGGCCCCGGCCGAGGAGCCGATGCACGTCGAATTCCAGGGCGTCGCCGTGCACGACCCCGACCTGCGGGCCCTCGAATTTCTCGCGCAGGTGCGGGATGAGGCGATCGTCCTTCTCGAGCAGGGTGAGCGGGACGCCGCTGGCGACCAGAAACTCCGTCAGTGAGCCAAGCCCCGGGCCGATCTCCACGACGTGGTCGCCGGGCTCGATCTCGAGCTGCGCGACGATCCAGGCGGCGAGGTTTTGATCAAAGAGAAAGTTCTGCCCGAGGGAGCGGGAGGGAGTCATGCCAATGGTTGCGGCGGCATGCTTTATCTCGTTGAGGGTCATTCAGTTGTCGTTTCCGGATTTGGAGTTGTTCGCACGCGGTCTGTGAACAATCTCCAGAGAGAACGCGAAGTTGTGCACAGGTTATTCACAGGGATTCGCGGAGGCAAGGATCGGCTACTGCTCGGCTTGAAACGTGCCCTTGTGGGCGGGCGGTCTTTGCGCCACCTTCGTCGCGATATGAAGAAATCCGGCTGCGTGATCGTGGCGCTATTCCTGGCGCTCTGCGTGAGCGTTTTTATCATCGGCGTCCTCACGCTCGGGCTTGGCGCGAAATCGGCCGGGAGCATTTCGACCGAGCCGGCGAAGAAATTCGAGGAGCAGGTGCTCGTCGAGGGGAACGGCGGCGGCTCGAAGATCGCCGTGATTCCGCTGGAGGGCATCATCGCCTTTGCGGCGTCGGGATCGCTGGGCGACTCGCTCGTGCAGGATTTGAAGGCGGCCTTCCAGCAGGCGGCGGAGGATCCCTCGATCAAGGCCGTCGTGATGAGTGTGGATTCCCCGGGCGGAGAGGTGACGGCTTCCGACGCGATCTATCACGAGATTCAGAAGTTCGCGCGGATCAAGCCGGTCGTGTTCTACATGAACAGCATCGGCGCATCGGGCGCGTATTACGCGTCCTGCGGCGCGACGTGGGTGATGTGCAACGAGACGACGTTCACCGGCAGCATCGGCGTGATCATTTCCACGCTGAATTACCGCGAGCTGTTCGGAAAAATCGGCCTGCAGTCGGTCGTCTTCAAGAGCGGCAAGTTCAAGGACATGCTCAACGGCGCGCGGGAGATGACTCCCGAGGAGAGCGCCTATGTGCAGGGCCTCATCATGCAGAGCTACGGGAAATTTGTCGGCATCGTGGCGAAGGCGCGGAAGCTCGATGAGAACACGCTTCGCAACGGCGTGGCGGACGGCCGCATCCTCAGCGGCACGGACGCCTACCAGGCGAAGCTCGTGGATCAGCTCGGCTACGTCGAGGACGCCTACGACAAGGCGCGAGAGCTGGGCGATGCGGAGAACGCGCAGGTCGTGCTCTACAAGCGCTCCTTCTCGCTCGGCCGGGTGTTGCGGATGTTTGGCGAGTCGTCGCAGGCGAAGACCGACGTGAAGATCGACCTCATGCAGGGGCTGCCCGATTTGAAGCCGGGCCGCATCTATCTCCTGCCGCCCTTCTACGCGCCGTAACCTGTGTCGCCGGCATTGATCATCTGGTGCGGGGCGGGCCTCGCGGGCTGGTGGTGGCTGATTCGACGCACGGCTCCGGAGCAGCGGTGGCGGGTGGGTGTCGAGGACTGGCATGTCGGCGACACGATCATCTGCGGCATCTTCGCGGCGCTGATTGGCTTCGGAATCTTTCTCGACGACGGCAAGACGCGCGCGCTCACGCTCGATGATCTCCGCAACGGCGCGTTCATCTACTTCTCGCTTACTCTGCTCGTGCTCGGCCTCGCGGTGGGTCGGGCGGGATCGCCGGTAAAAATTTTCGGTCTTCGCCCGGAACGACCGCTCACGACGGTCGCGCTCGGGATGGCCGGTCTGCTGCTCACGTTTCCGCTCGTGCAGATGATGCAGCTCGTCTCCGCGTATTTCGGAGCGGTGCCGGGCGATGGCGACGAGCTGGTGCAGTTCCTCATGGGCAAGACCACGCCCGTCGAGCGACTGTGGGCGATTGGCCTCGCGGTCGTGGTGGCGCCGATCACCGAGGAGCTGCTGTTCCGCGGCTACATCTACGGCGTCGTGAAGAAATTTGGCGGCCGGTGGGCGGCGATGCTGACGAGCGCGGCGCTCTTCGCGGCCATGCACAACAACGTGCCGGCGATTCCGGCTCTCATGGTGCTCGCGATCGGCTTCACGCTCGTTTACGAGTTCACCGGTTCGCTGTGGGCCTCGATCGTGATGCACATGCTCTTCAATCTTGCTCCGGTCGTGGTCATTCTCTGCTTCCCGGAATGGATCCCGAAATTCTGAGTCAGCTCTCGGAGGATGCCCTGGTGGCGCGGTTGATCCGCCGTTTGCCAGTGGGCCGCCGCGTGGTGGCCGCCGCGGGAGACGATTGCGCGGCGGTGCGCGTGCCCGGTCGAAAGGAGCTGCAACTGCTCAAGACCGATTGCCTGCTCGAGGATGTGCATTTTCGCCGCGATCATCGCGCCGAGGCGGTGGGCTGGAAGGCGCTCGCGCGGACGATCAGCGACATCGGCGCGTGCGGGGGCAAGCCGGACGCGGCGCTGGTGACCGTCGCCGCGCCCGGCGATCTCCCCGTGGATTATCTCGAAGGTGTTTATCGCGGCCTTGGCCGGGCGGCGCGGAAGTTTGGGGTGTCCCTCGTGGGAGGCGAGACTGCGCGATCGCCGGGCGGGTTGTTCCTGTCGATCGCGCTCACCGGCTGGGTGAAGGCGGCCCGGCTCGTGCGGCGCAACGGCGGCCGGGCGGGGGATGCGTTGTTCGTGACCGGGCGGCTGGGTGGCTCGTTCGGACCGAATGGCCATGGACGCCATCTTGCCTTCACGCCACGGGTTGCGGAAGGGCGCTGGCTGGTCAGGAATTTCAAGCCGCATGCGATGATGGATCTCAGCGACGGCCTGGGCGCGGATCTGCCCCGGCTTGCGGATGCCAGCCGGCGCGGCTACGCGATCGACCTCGCGGCGATCCCGCGGCATCGGGGCTGCACGGTCGAACAGGCGGTCGGCGATGGAGAGGATTACGAGCTGCTGCTGGCGGTGGCGGCGAAGGACGCTCCCGCGCTGGCGGAGGCGTGGCGGGAGAAGTTTCCACGTCTGGCGCTCACCCGCATTGGCACGCTGCTGGCCAATCGCGCCG
>DATCRI010000034.1 GCA_036569045.1 Chthoniobacterales bacterium
CCGCCGCTCCAGGCCGGGCGGTTCGCAAATAGGAGGGGCCACGATCATTGACTCGCGCAGCGGCTGTGTCTACACGTAGATACATGGACGTGGCGACGGCGAAGTTGTTTCAGCATGGCGGGTCGCAGGCCGTGCGGCTGCCGAAGGAATTTCGGATGCCCGGGCGGACCGTGAAGCTGACCCGGACTGCCAATGGCATCCTGATCCAGCCTGATGAAGATAACCGCCGCCGGGCCCAGCTCTTCGCGGCGATGGAGGGAAGTTGCCCCGATTTTCCGGATATCGCTCCGCTGCCGCCGGATCTTCCGCGGGACCCGCTGATGTGATTTATTTTCCCGACACGAATGCGTTCTCCGCGCACTTGCGCGGGACCAGCCCGGCGCTGTCGACGCGCATGGTGGAGGCTCTGGAGGCGGGGGAGTTGCGGTTCTCGATCGTCGTTTTCCTCGAGCTGGCGTATGGCGCGCGCAAGGCGGAACTCGCGGGCGAGAAACGCCCCGCGGCGAGGGTGGCGAAATTGCGGGACGTGCTGCCCATCGAGCCGCTCACGGAATCCGTTGCTGCGCACTACGCGCGAATCCGGACGGCGCTGGAGCGGGATGGTCGGCTGATTGGCGGAATGGATTTGCTGATCGGGGCGCACGCCCTGGCGCTCGAGGCGACGGTCGTCACGGCGAACGTCGGTGAGTTTTCCCGCGTGGCCGGTTTGAAGGTCGAGAATTGGCAGGCGGCGGCGTGAGCGGCGCGCTCAGCGGCTACTCCCGCGTGACCGTGAGGCTGCGTCTGGCGATCTGACCGACGCGATTGGTGGCGGCGATGCGGATATGGTTGATGCCGGGTTTCAGGCGGGCGGTGAATTGCCAAATCGCGGTGCCCGAGGTGCGGCGCCAGTGCGGACTTTTGTTGATGCGGTAGCGCACGGACTGGATGCCGGTCGGGCTCGAGGCGGCGCCGGCGATGCGGATCCGCGAGGCGGTGGTGGTGGGGTTGGCGGGGTCGTTGATCGTGATGCGCGGGCGGCCGGGGATGCGGTGCAGGCCGAGGATGCCGCGCTGGAGATCATACATGACGTCGTATTCGAAGAAGGCGGAGTTCCCGAGGTTGGTATTCGGCTGGCCCTTCGACTCGATCGCGATGCTGCGGAATGGCGGCGTGAATACGGGATCGAAGGTCCAGTTCCAGTCGCCGTGCCCGGCGGCGAAGGCGGCGAGCTGGGTGTCCGCCTTCAGATGGTCGCCGTCGGCGAATTCCTTCGGTAGCGGGGTCTTGCGAGTCGTGCGGTAATTGGGGGTGGAGGCGCCGCTGTCCAGCAGGCCATACATGGGCGTCGAGAAATCGGCCGAGCCGGGGCGGGAAAGCGTGACGGTCACGTCGAGGAGATACTGCTCGCGCGTCTGGTAGCCGCTGGGGAAGAAAACCGGCGCGCCGTTCGTGGTGGTGAGCCTTCGCATGGGAATCTGAATCTCGAACCGCCGCCGGATTTCGTCCGTGAGGCCGACGAGAATCTGGCCCTGGCGAACGGGCCGATTGACCTGGCCCTGGCGCACGAGGCCGCGGGTCTCGATGATGAAGCCGGTGGAGAGATTGCCCGGCAGCTGCGGGATGATCGCGAACATGCCGTTCTTGTGCTCCAGGCCGGAACCCATGTTCCCGAAAAAGGCGCCGTGGAGGGGCGGGATGTCCTGTTTGACGAGATGGTTCCACTTTTTCGGAGTGAGCCCGGGACCCGAGGCCCGGGTGATGCGTCCGGCGCGCACGCCGTCGGTTTTTGCGCCGTGGCCGAAGTCCACCGTGGTCTCGACGATGTCGTATTCGTAGGAGACGCCGCTGCCGTAGGATTGCGGGTTCGGGCCGGGGCCGATGACCCTGGCGTTGGGCCACCATTCCGCCCGCGCTCCGTAGAATCCCGTCGAGCCGGTGTCGACTTCGTAGAGCTTCGCGACGGGCGAGCCGCCCAGGGCCGCGTAAATGCCGAGCCGATGGCCGCCGCCGTCCTCGAGGACGTGATACAGCGGGATGCTCACGGTCTCCGGCGCCGCGGGAAGAGTCGTTGGCGCGAGCGCGAGGAGCGGAGCGAGCAGGCGAGGAATGTTCATGGCTGCGAGAAGTTTCCGGCGTCGGGTTTTCAGGCTATCAAGGAATGATGCTGCCGGGAAGCCGGTGGCGAGGGAAATACCGGTTGCCACGACCGGGATGCGACGCTACATCTGTTGGCCATGGTCAAGGCCGCGCGCACTTCTCTCCTCGCGCTTCGACTCGGGTTGCTCCCGAGCCGACTTCCTCTCCTTTTGCTTTAATTTCCTGGCTTAACTGCGTGTTTCTGGCGGCGTGGTGAGGGCCACGAGCTTCCTTTTTTCTTCGCCGGAAAACCCAATTCCCCAAAGTTATGTCCGATAAAGTTGTGATTTTCGATACGACGCTGCGCGATGGCGAGCAATGCCCCGGCGCGTCGATGAACCTGCGTGAAAAGATGGAGGTCGCCCGCCAGCTGGGGCGCCTGAACGTCGATGTGATCGAGGCCGGCTTCCCGGTGATCAGCGACGGCGATTTCGAGGCCGTTCGCACGATTGCCGAGGAGGTCCGCGGTCCGATCATTTGCGGTCTCGCGCGTTGCGTGTCCAGGGACATCGACGCCGCGGGCGCGGCGGTGAAGGCCGCCGGCGAGCGCGGGCGCATCCACGTCTTCCTGGCCACGTCGGCGATCCATCGCGAGTTCAAGCTGAAGAAGGCTGAGGACGAAATCATTCGCATGGCCGTCGAGGGCGTGAAGCGTGCGAAGGGCCTGGTGAAGGACGTCGAATTCTCGCCCGAGGACGCCTCGCGCACCGAGCCGGAATTTCTGGCCCGCGTCGTGCAGGCCGCCATCGAGGCTGGCGCCACGACGGTCAACATCCCCGACACGGTCGGCTATGCGGTGCCCGAGCAATATGCCTCGCTGATCACGTATCTGCGCAGCAATGTCCGCAATATCGACGACGCGATCATCAGCGTGCACTGCCACGACGATCTGGGCCTGGCGGTGGCGAACTCGCTGGCCGCGATCAAGGCCGGCGCGCGGCAGGTCGAGGGCACGTTCAACGGCATCGGCGAGCGCGCGGGCAACTGCGCGCTGGAGGAAGTCGTCATGGCGATCAGGACGCGGCCGGATTTCTTCGGCGGCATCCACACCAATGTCGTGACGCGTGAGATCCTGAAGTCGTCGCGCCTGATTGCGCGGATGAGCGGCCTGCAGGTCGCCCGCAGCAAGGCGATCGTCGGCGAGAATGCCTTCGCGCACAGCTCGGGCATTCACCAGGACGGCATCCTGAAGAAGCGCGAGACCTACGAGATCATGGATCCCGAGGAGGTCGGCTGGGGCGGCACGGAATTGCCGCTGACGAAGCACTCCGGCCGCCACGCGATGGCTTCGCGCCTGGAGCATCTGGGCTTCAAGCTGACTGACGCCGAGAGCGACGCCGTGTTCGTGCGCTTCAAGGAAATCGGCGACAAGAAGAAGTTCGTTTACGACGACGACCTGAGCGCGCTGGTGGACGATTCGATCGGCAGCGTCGGCGAGACCTATTCGCTCGATTACATCCACGTCACGAGCGGTTCCACGACCGTGCCGACGGCAACGGTGAAATTGCGGAAGGGCGACGAGAGCTTCCAGGATTCCAGCCCGGGCAATGGTGCGGTGGATGCCGCGATGCAGGCGATCGATCGCATCGTGGACAAGCACGGCACGCTGGCTTCGTATCAGGTGGAGGCCGTCACGCAGGGCCGCGATTCGCTGGGCGAGGTGACCGTGAAAATCGATTTCGGCGACGGCCAGCTCGTGACCGGCAAGGGGGCGAGCACCGACGTCGTCGAGGCGAGCGCCCGCGCTTATCTGAACGCGATCAATCGCTCGTTCGCCTTGGAACAAACCGCCACGCGGCGTTTCGAATCGGCAGGTGTCTAGCGCGGAAAGTTCGGGTGTCAAGGACGGTGGGAAATCGGATGACGCTTCGCGGAATCGGGATTACATCGTCTCCATGCCCGGCGCATATCAGAACATCGGCGTCGCCTCGACCTTCTCGCCGCGCTTCCATGCGGTGCTGTCCGAGGCGGACCGCTATGCGAGCCGGCTCGGCAGTCCGCTCAGTGTGATTCACGCCTCCGCCGAGCACGCCGAGGGCATCGCGAAGTTTTTCGAGGCCCTGGAGAAGCTCGGTCGCGCGGGGAATACCGGCATTATCTGGTCGGAGGCCGCCACGCCCGCCGATGCCATCCTTTCCGCCTGCGCGCGCAATGGAATCGACCTCCTGCTCGCCGGTGCGCTCGAGCGGCAGGGCGACCATCGCAATTTCGTCGGTGGCGTCGCCCGGGAACTCCTCGAGCGCGCGACCTGCGATCTGTTGTTGCTGCCGAGACCCGAGGAGCAGGGCGCATCCTGCCGCCGCGTGGCCGTCGATGTGGATCTCAAAAAGCCGTCCGTCGAGTTTCTCAATCGCGCCTGCGAACTGGCTACCCGTCTCGGCGCGACGGAAATGATCTTCCTTGGTGTCGTCACCCCCTTCGACCAGGCGCGGGTTCCCGCCGGCGAGGGGCCGCTCGACGAGGCGCGACTGGCCGGCATCGTGGACGGCGCTTCCGGCTTCTCTGGTGACGTCGATTACCGCCTGCTGCGCTCGACCACCGGATTTTCGCTCTGCGATTTTCTGCAGGATTTCGGCGCGGATCTGTTCGTCGCCGGCCTGCGCAGCGTGGATGGCGCCCGCCGGATCCCGACGCGGCTGGACTGGCTGCGGCAGGTGATTCCCACAAACGTCCTGCTCGCGGGCATCGAAGGCTGAGTCTTGTCGCCACCGACTTGTCCTTTATAGAGTCGGCGATGGGCAAATCGAAGATTGCCGGCTTGGGGTGGCGTCCGCTGGCTGCAACCGCCTCGATTGGGCTGAGCTCCGGGCTTGTGGCGGTCGCCTTCGCCGCGGCTGCGAGCTGGATCGAGAGCAACTTCCTGTTTGATCACGCGAATGGCTCCTTCGGCAGCTTTGCGCTGACGGCGTTCCTGCTGATGACGGGCGGCGCGCTCGTTGCCGGCTGGCTGATGCATCGCTTTGCGCCCGACGCCGCCGGGAGCGGCATTCCGCAGGTGAAGGTTGCCTACCAGCGAGGAGCGATCAATTTCACCTGGCGGCTCGTGCTCGTGAAATTCGTGGGCGGCGTGCTGTCGATCGGCACCGGCTCCAGCCTCGGCCGCGAAGGCCCGACCGTCCACATGGGCGCCGCACTGGCGAGCAAGATCGGGGCGTGGTTTCGCGAGTCCCGGGAAGGTCGCCTGAACGCCATTTGCGCCGGATCGGCGGCGGGTCTCGCAGCGGCGTTCAACAGTCCGCTGGCCGGCGTGACTCTCGTGCTCGAGGAAATTGCCGGCGGCCAGAATCAGGCGAAGTTCGCCGGCCGCTCGCTGTTTGCCGCCGCGCTGGCCGTGGTCATCGTCTATCTCATGCTCGGGAATCATCCCGCGCTGCCGCTGGGGTGGAACGTTCCGCTCACCTGGCCGGTCATCTGGCTTTCTCCGGTGATGGCGCTCGTCGCGGGCATGGCCGGCATCGTTTTTCAGCGCGGCACGCTCGCCCTGCGCGGGTGGATGAAACACGCGCCGATCCACCCGGTTTTCCGACCCGCGGCGGGCGCGGTGATCGGTTGCGCCGCGGCGGTGGGCGCCTTTGGAATGACCGGGCAGCTCGGCGTTTTCGGCCTTGGAGAGGAAAATCTTCACGACACTCTCCAGAATCACATCGTCTGGGAGGTGGCCGCCATCCTGCTCGTCGCCAAGATCATCGCCACCATCTTCTGCTATGGCACCGGCGGCTGCGGCGGCATCTTCGCCCCGCTGATCTTTTTCGGCGGAATGTGCGGCACGGTGGTCTACGGCCTGACGCCGGGAGCGGTCGGGCTCACGCCGTCGGATCAGACGATGCTTTCACTCGTCGGCATGACCGCCTGCCTGTGCGCCGTCGTCCGCGCGCCGATCACTTCCGTCCTGATCGTGACCGAGATGACCCAGCAGCTCGATGCGCTCCCGGTCCTGATGGTCGCCGCCGTGGTTGGGGCGTTTTTGAATCGCTGGCTCTGCCTCGAGAACCTCTACGATGCGGCGCTGCGGCAGGATGGCATCCACATCGACGCGAAATGAGTGCCGGTCCCGCATGGTCGATTTGCTTGGACTCTCCGCGGCCTCGTTTCTAGATTCCCCGCTCTTGCCATGAATTTCACCGATCTCCTTCTCTTCGCCCAAGCTGCCACGCCTGCGCCCGCCGGTCCCGCGCCGAGCCCCATCATGCAGTTCGTGCCGCTCATTTTCATCTTCGTCATCTTCTACTTCCTGCTCATCCGCCCGCAGCAGAAGAAGCAGAAGGAGCACGCCAAGCTCGTTGCCGGCATTCAGAGCGGCGACGCCGTCGTCACCAGCGCCGGCATTCATGGCGTCGTGACCAACGTGAAGGACAAGACCATCCTCGTGCGCGTCGCCGACAACGTGAAACTCGAGTTCGACCGCGCGGCGATCGTCACCGTCTCGCGCGACTCGGAAAAAAGCGCCTAACCGCCAGATCGAAGGGACGGCCGCAGCCGTCCCGCCCCGTTTGAATTTCTTGGACAGCCGGACGCATCCGCCTATGCTTTCCGGCTCGGCTGGCTGCGTCTCCCCACGGGCAGGTCACCGCGCCTTGCGAAATCCCTATCTATGTCTCCCGCACTCGTCTTTGGCTTCGGCCTTCTGATTCTCGTTCTCTTCGGCTGGTATTTTGCCACCGACCTCGCGAGCCGCAAGCGCTGGCTCGGCCTCGTTCTCACGGTGTTGCTCGTGGCGTTCTGCGTCGAGGAAGTCACCCCGCTCGACAAGAAGATCCGCCTCGGTCTCGACCTGCGTGGCGGCTCCTCGTTCCTCATCAAGCTTGTTCGTGAGCCCGGCGCCGAGCCCATCAACAAGGACCTGCTCGAGCGCGCCGTGGAGGTCATCCGCACCCGCGTCGACAAGCTCGGCGTGAGCGAGCCGGACATCGCTCCGCAGGGTGAGGACCGCATCTCCGTCCAGATTGCCGGCCTCAGCGACGAGGCCATGCAGCAGGCGAAGGCCCAGCTCCAGCGCGTCGCCAAGCTCGAATTTTCGATCGTCTATCCCGGGAGCGCGGGCGTGATCGAGCAGGTGAAGGCCGGCCAGGCCATCCTGCCGCCCGGCTACGTCATCAAGACGACGAAGCACGAAGGCACCAACGGCAAGACAACCACCGAGGAACTGCTCATCGGTCGCAAGGCCGATCTCGGCGGCGACCACGTGAAGAAGGCCTTCGCCTATTTCGACCAGCAGGGCTGGGGCGTCAGCCTCGAATTCGACGCCGAGGGCGCGAAGCTCTTCGACGCCCTCGCGGCGAACAACGTCGGTAACCGGCTCGCCATTGTTCTCGACGGCGACGTCATCTCCGCGCCGACGCTGCAGACGGCAAACTTCCACGGCAAGGCCCAGATCACCGGCAACTTCAGCGAAGAGGAGGCCCGCGATCTCGCGAGCGCCCTGGAGAATCCTCTCCGCGTCCCCGTGCAGATCGAGGAAGTCCGCAGCGTCTCGCCCACGCTCGGCGCCGATTCCATCAACAGTGGCGTGCTTTCCGGCGTCGGCGGCCTCGTGCTCGTCTGCATCGCCGTCCTCGTCTACTACCGCCTGCCCGGCATCGTTGCTCTCGTCGGCCTCGCGGTGAATCTCGTCCTCCTGCTGGGCATGATGGCCATGTTCGGCTTCGTGCTCACCCTGCCTGGTATCGCGGGTATCATCCTCTCCATCGGCATGGCGGTGGATGCGAACGTCCTCATCTACGAGCGTCTCCGCGAGGAGCAGGCCGCGGGCAAATCCCTGGCCGCCGCCCTCAACGGCGCCTACGAGAAGGCCTTCAGCGCCATCTTCGACGCGAACCTCACGACGCTCATTACCTCGGTCATCCTGTTCATTCAGGCCACCGGCTCGGTGAAGGGCTTCGCCGTCACGCTCACGCTCGGCATCATCGCCTCGATGTTTTCGGCGCTGCTCGTCACCCGCACGATCTTTCGCTGGTGGGTGGAAAAGGGCGGCTTGAAGAAGATCACGATGCTCGATCTCATTCCGAAGAAGTCCTTCGACTTTATTGGGAAACGCCGTCTCGCCATCAGCATCTCCGCGATCTTCATCGTCGGCTCATTCGTGGTCTTCGGCATTCGGGGCGCGAACAACTTTGGGATCGACTTCCGCGGAGGCGACCTGCTGTCCGTTACCTCCAAGGCTCCCGTCAGCATTCAGGATGCTCGCGTCGTCACCGATCAGCTCGGCCTCGGCGAGGCTGTCGTCATTCAGATGGAGCGCCAGGGCACCGCGAACCTGCTCACCTTCCGCAGCCCCGAAGGCACCGGCGAAAAAATCCTCGCCAGGCTGAAGGCTGATTACCCGGACCGGGGTATCGCCAGTGCGGGACAGGACACCGTCGGCGCCCGTATCGGCATGGAATTCGCGAAGCGCGCCGGCTGGGCCCTCGCCCTCGGCATGCTCGGCATTCTTGTCTACGTCACGATGCGGTTCGAATTTTCCTTCGCGCTCGGCGCCATCGTCGCCGTTTTGCACGACGTCATCATCACGATCGGTGTCTTTTCGCTCATCGGCGGAGAGCTCTCCCTCGTGATGGTCGGCGCGATCCTCACGATTGCCGGCTACTCGATCAACGACACCATCGTCGTGTTCGATCGCATCCGCGAGCGGCTCGCCGACGGGGCTGGCGGCAGCATTTCGCAACTGATGAACACCGCGATCAACGAGACCCTTGGCCGCACGATCCTCACCGGCGGCACCACGCTGCTCTCCGTGGGCGCGCTGTGGATCTTCGGCGGCGCCGTGCTGCGCGACTTCGCCTTCGCCATCTTCGCGGGCATCGTGATCGGCACGTATTCCTCGGTCTTCGTGGCCGCGCCGATCGTGCTCTGGTGGTCGCGTTTCCGCGGCAAGAGCATCCGCCGCGAAGTCCTCGATTCCGAGGCCGCCCGCCAGGTCCGCAACGCGGCCTGAGATTTTGGAGAAAAAGGGGACGGGTGTCGTCCGTCCCCTTTTTTCGTTCCGACAACCCGGCCAAAAGGCTCGCTGGCTGGAATCCTGCTGCTAGTGTCGGGGCATATGGCGCTTCCCGCTTATCTTCGTCGATCGAAAATTCGTGTCATTCTTGGCTTCCTTGCTGCGGCCACCCTCGGGCTCTCTCACGCGCAGGAGCTCGCGACCCTCTCGCTCACGCCGAAGGACATTCGCTATGTTCAGATTCAGCTGAATCCCGGCGATCATCCGAAGGTCGACATCTATTTCACCAAGAAGAAGCTCGCCGAGACCCACGAACTCATCACCGCGAACCTCGACAAGCCCTTCAACATCGTGATGGACGGCAAGCTCGTCGCCACGCCGCGCATCAAACACCCCCTTTACTACAAGAAGCAGTTCGTCACCCTCGGTTTTCCCGATCTCGCCGCCGCCGTCGCCGCCGCGCGGACCCTCGTGCCGATGCCCTGAGTCGGCGCGCCGTTTGCCATGAAGCGACTGGCGCTTGCCCTGCTGGGAGGAAGTCTTTTGGTCGTCGATTGGGCGTCCGCGCAGGCGGCCTCCCACCCGGCAGGAATCATTCTCTACACGGAAACGCCTGCCGGCGTGGAGTTGCTCCTCGCGGACCACGCTTCGCCCTCGGAGCGGGGATGGGCGACCTTCGGCGGGCAGGCAGAAGCGGGTGAAACCATCGCCGAAACCGCCGCCCGCGAGACCGAGGAGGAAACGCACGGCTACTTCAAGCGCGCCGCCCTGCTTGCACAGATCAAGGATCGCAAGCCGATCTTCGACGGACCGTTTGCCTTCTTCTTCGTAAAGGTCGACCGCGTGCCGGTCGAGAAACTCGCGGCGTCATCGATTCCGGCGAACAATCCCGCCTACGCCGAGCGCGGCCCGTATGCGTGGGTGCCCTATGCCGAAGTTGCCCGCTATCTGAGCGGCGAGTCGGCCTTCCCGTTCCACCTGCCGTCCCGCTATCTGCCCGCCACGCGAAACACCGACTGGCTCTGGCCCGTGGCGCTCCATAACCTCCTCGCGGCCAGCGAGGCGAACGCCCTGCCCTGGAAGGCGGCGAAGCCCGCCGCCGCAGCCTCTCCTCATCCCTGAAAGCGACTTTCGAACGCCTCGCCGCAAACTGGGTCTACGGCGGATTCCTGGCCGGTCTGCTGCTGCTTGGCCTGCTCCCGGTGCTGGCCCGCGAATGGTCTCTCGCCCTCGTGCTCGTCTATCTGCAGCTGCCGATCTACATGCTTCACCAACTCGAGGAGCACGATGGCGACCGCTTCCGGCTCTTTGTCAACGAGGTGCTCGGGAAGGGCCGCGAAGTGCTCTCGAAGACGGCGGTCTTCGTCATCAACATCCCCGGCGTGTGGGGCGTGAATCTTGTCTCCATCCTCCTCGCGGCGTTCGTGAACCTCGGCTACGGCCTCATCGGAATCTATCTGCCGCTGGTCAATGCCGTCGCTCACATCGGTCAGGGACTGGCTCTTCGGCGCTACAATCCCGGCCTCCTGACGTCGGTAGTGCTGTTCCTGCCGGCGGGAATTGCCGGAGTCTGGGCGGTCACCGCCGCCGGGCATGGAGGCTGGCTTTATCAGGTAATCGGTCTCGGGAGCGCGATCGTCATTCACGCGGGGATCATGATCTACGCTGCCCGCCAGTTGCGTCGCTGACGATGGATCCTCGCCAGACCGCGGCTCACTACGACCAGATCGCTGGCTGGATCCAGCAAAGCACCAGTCCGACCTACGGCCTCGCGGCGCTGCGGCGCGCCCTTGCATTCACCGCCGGCTCCGGCGTCGCTCTCGATGTCGGTTGCGGCCCGACCGGCCGCTTCCTCACGGTTCTCGAGGAGGCGGGTTTTGCGGTCGAGGGCCTCGATGCGTCCGCCGAAATGCTCGCTCTCGCGCGCACGCGAAACGCCGGGGCAACTTTCCACCACGCCGACATCTGCGAGTGGGACTTCCCCCGGGCCTTCGATGTCATCACCGCCTGGGACAGCATCTTCCATCTGCCGCTCGACCGGCAGGAACCCGTGCTGCGAAAGCTGTGCGCGGGCCTCGCACCGGGCGGAGTGCTTCTCTTTACCTGCGGCGGCGGGCCGCCCGGCGAAATCTCCGGCGAGATGCAGGGGCTGCGCTTCGATTACAGCACGCTCGGTCCGGAACGGAATGTCGCCATCCTCGCCGAGGAAGGCTGCCTTGTTCGGCATCTCGATTTCGATCAATGGCCGGAGGGCCACGTCGTCATTATCGCCCAGCGGCCGGCTTGAGTCGGGAAGAGCGTTCGATAGTCTCAAAGCATGACTTTCCTCGGCCTGCATCACGTCGCGGTGATCTGCTCGGACTACGCGCGCTCGAAGGATTTTTACACGCGCGTGCTGGGCCTCGCGATCGTAGCCGAAACGTATCGGGCAGGACGCGACTCCTACAAACTCGACCTCGCGCTGCCCGACGGCACCGAGATCGAGCTGTTCTCGTTTCCAAATCCGCCGCCGCGTCCGTCCCGGCCGGAGGCGCAGGGTCTGCGGCACCTGGCGTTTGCCGTGAGCGATCTCGATGCGACGATGGCGGAACTCGTCGCGCACGCCGTGGAGATCGAGCCGGTGCGCGTCGATGAACTCACCGGCCGGCGATACACGTTCTTCGCCGACCCGGATGGGCTGCCGCTCGAGCTGGTCGAGATGACGTAGCTCGCGCTCCTCGGAAGGTCAGCGAACTCTCGCGAGGTTCTGCCAGCCGAGCGGGGCGAGGTTCGGAATCACGAGTTCGTTGAAGCGGGTTCCGTCGAAGTTCTGGAATTCCAGCCCGATCAATCCGCCCTCGGGGGTGCGGGCGGCGAGTTGGCCATTCTCCGCGATGATCTGCACCTTGACGTTGGTGCGCCGGGCGGTGGCTTTGAAGAAGAGGGCGTTGTGGCCGCTTTCCGGATCGAAGCTCTCGGTGACGTCGAAGTCGCCGACGAAGTCGTTGCGGTATTTGCCGGCGTAGGCGTCGAGCGGGCGGCCGTCGATGATCGCAGGGGCGTTCACGAGGCCGAAAAGCCCGCTGATGAGCGTGTCGACGCCGGTTCTCGCGCCGTCCGTCGCGGCGCGCCGGCGAAAAGTCGTCAGCGTGCCGGGGCGCACGTGGCCGGTGTCATACAACTGGAAGAACATGTCGACCACGGCCTCGGGAAGGAGGGTGAGGAAGCCGTTCGTGAGCACGACGATGCCGATGCTGTCGGCGCGCCGGAAGCTGACGATCGTGCGGGCGCCGGCGGAGAACGCGCCGTTATGGTTGATGTATTCGGTGCCGTCGGGCTTCACCGTGATGTCCCAGCCGATGCCGTAGTAGGCGTGGTCGCGCGGATCCGTGCCCACCCGCACGCCCTTGCCGAGGTCGGTGTAGCGGCGGTAGCAGGCATCGAGCGCCGAGGGGAGCACGATTTGGCGGCCATCCGCCACGCCGCGGTTGAGGTGAAGCTGGAGGAAGGCCGCGATGTCGAGAATGCTGCCGCTCACGCCGCCAGCCGGCGCCTGCGCATCCGTGGGGCGAACGAACGCCGGCACGGGCTTTCCATCGACGATGATGTGCAGCGCGGCGCGGTCGCGGGTCCGCCCGAATCGATGGTAAATGGCGGTCGCGGTGTTCATGCCGGCGGGACGCAGGAGGAGCCGCTGGAGTGCCTCGGGGTAGGGCTGGCCGGTCACCGAGGCTGCGGCGACGCCGCCGACGGTGACGCCGAAATTCGAGTATTCCCACCGTTTGCGGAAATTCTCCGCGACGGAGACGAACTGCATCCGGTCGAGGATAGTGCGTTGCGGCAGGCCGAGGCCCTCCAGGAAATCTCCCGCCGGGCCCGGCAGACCGCGCAGGTCGAGCATGTCGCGGATCGTGGCCAGGCGCGTCGGGCGCGTCTCGGCCACCCGGAACCAGGGCAGCAGATCGTGAATCCGGCTATCCCAGCCCAGCCGGCCCTGCGACACCAGCATCGCGGCGAAGGTGGACGTGATCGGCTTCGACATCGAGGCGAACTGGAAGAGCGTCGTCGCGCGGATGGGGCGCGCCCGGCCGGTCTCGCAAACGCCGGTCACGAGCGGATAGACGCGGTCGCGGGTGACGACGGCGAGCGCCATGCCGGGAGTGTCGAAGCCGCGCCGAAAGGCGACCGCGCGTTTCCGGAGTTGCGGGAGCAGCGCCTCCACCCTCGCGTTCTGCTCGGCCAGCGTCTCCGCGCGAAGGGCCGGCTGGCTGGCGACGACGATGCCGGCAAGGAGGAGGGCGAGATTGCGACGCATGGGAGAGAGCTTGTTCGGTTTGGCTGGGATGACAAGCAGTCCCCGGGCCGATGTCGGATCATCCGGCCGCGGTTCTGGTCAACCCGTGAAAAAGAGCCTAGGCCTGTCGATGTGAAGCTTCTTCATTTCCTCGTGATCGGCTTTCTGACTGCCGTCGTCGGCCATCCGGCCGCCCTGGGGGCGACCGCGCAAGCTCGGGAAGCCCGCCGGGCCTGTCTTTGTGACGTCTCCGCCCACAAGGTCCGTTTCATCACGGTAGAGCCAGGCGTGCAGCTGGAAGTGCTCGACTGGGGCGGGCGCGGCGAGCCCCTGGTCCTGCTCGCCGGGCTCGGCGACAACGCGCATGTGTTCGACGAGTTCGCCTACCAGCTCAATGATCGGTTTCACATCATCGGCATCACGCGCCGGGGCTTTGGACGGTCCAGCCAGCCCGCGGATGGTTACGACGTCGGCACCCGGGCCCGCGACGACATCGCCGTGCTCGACGCGCTGGGGATCGATCGGGCCATCTTTGTCGGGCATTCCATCGCCGGCACGGAGATGAACGTGCTGGGCGCCGAGTGGCCGGGCCGCGTGCGGAAACTCGTCTACCTCGACGCGCTGGATCTCGGCTCGGGAGGATGGGCCTCTCTTCCTCAGCCGCCTTCCGCGCCCGATCTGCGGCCCGCGGATCTGCGGTCCGTGCAGACCCTCGCCGCCGCCGATGCCCGCGACGACGGCTACCGCAAACCTCTCGCCGCCCTCTGCAATTTCGTGATCACGTCCCGCTCTGGCCGGGTGGTGGGTGCGGTCACGCCCCCGGAGATTTCCCGAAAGATCATCGACGGACTGCAACCGGCGGACTACGCCCGCATCCAGACGCCCACCCTCGGGATTTTCAATCACATCACTCCGCAGTATCGCCTGCCCTACTACGACGACCTGTCCGCCGCGAAGCGTCGCGAATTCGACAGTAGCATCCGGGCGCTCTCCCGCTGGAACACCGGAGCGATCGCGCGATTTCGCTCCGGTGTGAAGAATGCGCGCGTCGTCGAGCTGCGCGATACGAACCACTATGTGTTCATCGTCGACGAGTCGCTCGTGACCCGCGAAATCCGCCGCTTCCTGCTCGGCAAGTAGCGCGGCCCGTCGATCAGTGCTTCTTCGACTGGGCGGCGGTGAACCAGTCGACGTTGCCGAACGGGTTGCCCATGCCGCCGCCCGCGGCGGCGCGCTGGCCGCCCTCGCGACGGGGACCGCGATCCGCGTTGTCGCGTTGCGGACGTTCGCCGCGGCGCTGCGGGCCGAGCTCGGGCCGGGCCTTCAACGAGAGGGCGATGCGCTTGCGGGCGAGGTCCACTTCGGTGACCGTCGCCATCACCTTCTGGCCGACCTTGAGAATGTCGGCGGGGTTTTTGACGAACTGATCGCTGAGCTGGCTGATGTGGGCAAGGCCGTCCTGATGGACGCCGATGTCGATGAACGCGCCGAAGGCCGTGACGTTCGTGACGATGCCGGGCAGCTTCAGGCCGATCGTGAGGTCTTCCATTTTCTCGACGCCCTCGGCGAAGCTGAAGGCTTCGAACTGCTCGCGCGGGTCGCGCCCGGGCTTCGCGAGCTCGGCGAGGATGTCGGTGATCGTCGGGAGGCCGACCTCGTCGGTGACGTATTTTTTCGGATCGATCTTCGCGCGCTTCGCACCGTCCTTGAGCAAGTCGGTGACGGTGCAGCCGAGGTCGGCGGCCATCCTGTCGACGAGTGGATAACGCTCGGGGTGCACGGCGCTGGCGTCGAGCGGATGCGCGCCGTCGCGGATGCGGAGGAAGCCGGCGGCTTGCTCGAAGGCTTTCGGGCCGAGGCCGGAGACGGTTTTCAACTCGTCGCGGGACTTGAACGGACCGTTCGAGTCGCGGTGCGAGACGATGCCCGCGGCCGTGCGGCTGTTCAGGCCGGAGACGTAGGTGAGAAGGTGCTTGCTGGCGGTGTTGAGTTCCACGCCCACGCCGTTCACGCACGAGACGACGACGTCGTCGAGGCTGCGCTTCAGGGCGGACTGGTCGACATCGTGCTGGTATTGGCCGACGCCGATCGATTTCGGGTCGAGCTTCACCAGCTCGGCGAGGGGATCCATCAGACGGCGACCGATCGAGACCGCGCCGCGCACGGTGACGTCGTGGTCGGGGAATTCCTCGCGGGCGACATCGCTGGCGCTGTAGATCGACGCGCCGGATTCGCTCACCATCACGATGGCGACGCTGGCGGGCAGGCCGAGCTTGCGGACGAAGCCTTCGGTTTCGCGGGAGGCGGTGCCGTTGCCGATGGCGATGGCCTCGACTTTGAATTTCTCGACGCAGGTCTTGATGATGTGCGCGGCCTCCATGCGCTCGCGGTCGCTCTTCTCGGGATAGATGACGTCGTTCGCGAGGAGTTTGCCCTGCTTGTCGAGGAGGACGATCTTGCAGCCGGTGCGGAAGCCGGGGTCGATCCCGAGCACGGCGCGCTGGCCGAGCGGCGAGGCGAGCAGGAGTTCGCGGAGGTTGTCGGCGAAGACGCGGATCGCCTCCTCGTCGGCCTTCTTTTTGTAGAACAGGCGGGCCTCGCCCTCCATCGCGTAGCCAAGCAGGCGCTTGTAGCAATCATGCGCGGCGAGCTTGACCTGCTCGCCGGCGGGGGTGGCGTTCTTGACGAACAGGCGCTCGAGAATGCCGAGCGCGGCGCTTTCCTCGGGCGTGAGACGCGCGTAGAGAAAGCCCTCGGTCTCGCCGCGGCGGATGGCAAGAATGCGGTGCGACGGCGACTTTGCGGCGGGTTCGCTCCAGTCGAAGTAGTCCTTGAACTTCGCGCCCTCGGTTTCCTTGCCGGTGAGCACCTTGGATTTCAGGACGCCCTCGTTGAGGTAGAGGTCGCGAAGCTTTGCGCGGGCGGTGGCGTCGTCGGCCATGCGCTCGGCAAGAATGTCGCGGGCGCCGAGGAGGACGTCGGCGATGGAATTGAGCGTGTTCGTCTTGGCGTCGACGGTGACGCTGGCGCCAACGTGCGGCGCGGCTTCCTTCTCGGGATCGGTCGCCGGGTCCTGTGCCCAGAGGAGTTCGGAAAGGGGTTCGAGGCCGAGTTCCTTCGCGATGGTGGCCCGGGTGCGCTTCTTCGGGCGGAACGGGAGGTAGAGATCCTCGAGTGTCGTGAGCGTCTCGGCGGCGTCGATTTTCGCCTTCAGTTCGAGGGTGAGCAGCTTGCGCTCCTCAAGCGAGCTGACGATGGCCTCGCGGCGCTTGTCGAGTTCGCCGAGCTGGTCGAGACGGTCGCGGATCGCGGTGATGGCGACTTCGTCGAGTTCGCCGGTGCGCTCCTTGCGGTAGCGGGCGATGAAGGGAACGGTGGCGCCTTCCTCGAGAAGGACGGCCGTCGCGGCGACCTGGCGGGGCTGGAGGCTGAGTTCCTGGGAGACTTTGAGGAGATGTTGCTCGATCACGGGACGAAAATTGGAAATTGGGAAAGGGCGGCAATGATCGAAAGTCCGCCCGCGGAAGGGAAGCCGGAAGACGCTTTGCCGGCGGGCAACGCCGGGGCCAAGAATGCCGGCCTGGCTAGCGAATTTCGACGAGCGTGCCGACCGGGAGGAGGGCGAAGAGTTCCTTCGCGGTCTTTTCCGGCAGGCGGACGCAGCCGTGCGAGGCCGGGTAGCCCATTTGCGGACCGGCATGCAAACCGAAATCACGGCAGGAAAGGCGCAGGAAGAAGGGCATGCGGGCCGGATAAATCGTGGATTTCCATTGCCGGTATTTGTTCGTGATGAGGTAGCGGCCGGGCGGGGTGGGGGTGGACTCCTTGCCGGAGCAGACCGGGGAGGTGAGAAGGACGGTTTCGTCCTTCCAGACGGTGGCTCGCTGGCTTGCGAGGTCGACGCGCACGCGGTAGCGCGTGGGTTCCGACCCGGGCTGGATGCCCATCAGAATGCACATGATGCGGAGGTGCCCGGCCCGGGCGGCCTGCCAGAGCGCGAACGTCTGGTTTTTCCGGGATTCGCGATGGGGGTCGGCTCCCGCCGCGAGGAGCAGGCGCACTGCGGGCTCATTGCCAATGGCCGCGGCAAACATCAGGGGCGTGTAGCCGGTCTCGAGGCGCAGGTAGTAGGCGAGTTCCTCGTCGTGGTAGCGCGCGCGGAGGGCGTCCGCCGCGGCGGTGTGCGGGAGCTCGGCCTCGGGATTTCCGCCGTCGTTGAGGGCGAGGCGCAGCCGTTCGACATCCCCATCCGCGATGGCCTCGAAAACCGCGACGGCAAAGGTTTCCTCCGGGCCGGGAGTCGGCGAGGGGACCGGGCTCGCCGCGGGCTCAGCGGCGGCGGCCGATCCGAGGATCGCGAATCCAAACCACAGGGCAATGACGGGCCGCAGCATGGGAAACAGGGGGTGTGCCATCGAAACCTAAGGCGGGCCGGGCACGGGCCGCAAGGCTGCGGAAATACAGGGGGCTGGCGGCGGATTTTTTTTTGACGAACGGGACGCAATTCGGCATCCCGAAAAGAAATTGGTCAGTTCTCGAAAACTCCCTGATGATGGGCGCTACTCGCACGCGCAAGTGGCGGATCTACGAGAAGGCGCTCTGAGGGCCGGCGGTGCATGCGCCCCGCCGCACGGGATCGACCACGTCCTCAGCCTTCGGGCTCGTAGTTGAGCCAGGGGCCGAGCCATTTTTCGACCTCGGCGACAGGCATCGATTTGCGCGCGGCGTAGCTCGCGATCTGGTCGGGCTCAAGTTTGCCGACGGCGAAATATTTCGCCAGTTCGCTCGCGAAGTAGAGGCCGCTCACGCTGCTGCCGGGGTGCATGGCCAGCGATTCGGTGAGGGTGATGCCGGTGTTTGTGGTGGCGTCGAGCAGGCGGAAGAGATCCCGCTTCTCGGTGTGGTCGGGTTGCGACGGGTAGCCGGGCGCGGGGCGGATGCCGCGGTATTTTTCGCGGATGAACTCCTCGTTCGTGAGGTTTTCGGTGCGGCCAAAGCCCCACAAATCGCGCGCCCTCTTGTGCAGGCACTCGGCGAAGGCCTCGGCAAAGCGGTCGCCCAGCGCGCTGACCATGAGCGAATTGTAGTCGTCGTGCTCGGCCTTGAATTTTTCGCTGAGATCGTGGACCTCGGGGCCGGCGGTGACGGCGAAGCCGCCGACGGAATCGAGTCGGCCGGAGGATTTCGGCGCGACGAAATCCGCCAACGACCAGTTCGGCTGGCCGGCGGGCTTTTTCATTTGCTGGCGCAGGCCGTGGAAGTGGCCAACGATCCGGCGCGCCCCGGGATCGGCGGGATCGTAGATTTCGATGTCCTCGCCGTTGCTGTTTGCAGGCCAGAGGGCGAGCACGCCGCGGGCGCGGAAGAGTTTTTTGCCGACGATTTTGTCGAGCAGGCGACGGGCGTCGTCGTAAAGCGTCTTCGCCTCGGCGCCGACGAATTCGTCCTCGAAGATCGCGGGATAGCGGCCGCGGAGTTCCCACGCGTGGAAGAACGGCGACCAGTCGAAATATTCCACCAGCTCTTCGAGCGGGAAGTCGTCGAACACCTGCACGCCGTATTTCCCGGGCACGGCGAGGCCGGCGGCGGCCCAGTCGATCTGGAAGGCGTTCGCCTTTGCCTCTTCGAAGGTGAGCATGGCCTTCTCCTTCGTGCGGCCGGCGTGTTCCTCGCGGAGCTTCTCGTATTCGGCGTCGAGCTGGGCGAGGTAGGCGGGCTTTTGCTCGGGGCTGAGGAGGGCGCTGACGACGTTGACGGCGCGAGAGGCGTCGAGCACATGGACGACGCCGTGGTCGTAGTGCTGGCGAATCTTGACGGCGGTGTGGGCCTTGCTCGTGGTCGCGCCGCCGAGGATGAGCGGCAGGGTGAAGCCTTCGCGGGTCATTTCCTTCGCGACGTGGATCATCTCGTCGAGGGACGGAGTGATGAGGCCGGAGAGGCCGATGACGTCGCAATTTTTCTCCTTCGCGGTGGCGAGGATTTTCTCGCAGGGGACCATCACGCCCATGTCGACGACCTCGTAGTTGTTACAGGCGAGGACGACGCCGACGATGTTCTTGCCGATGTCGTGGACGTCGCCCTTCACGGTGGCCATGAGGACGCGGCCCTGCGTGCGGGCGTCGGGATTCGCGGCGCGCTCGGCTTCCATCAGCGGAGTGAGCCAGGCGACGGATTTCTTCATCACGCGGGCGCTCTTCACGACCTGCGGGAGGAACATCTTTCCGGCGCCGAAGAGGTCGCCGACGACGCTCATGCCGGCCATGAGCGGGCCCTCGATGACGAGCAGCGGCTTGCCGTAGACGGCGAGGGCTTCCTCGGTATCGGCGTCGACGAAGTCGGTGATGCCCTTGATGAGCGCGTGCTTGAGGCGCTCCTCGACTGGGCCTTCGCGCCAGGAAAGGTCGGCCGTGGCGGCCTTCGTGCCGCTGGCCTTGTCCTTGAGTTCGTCGGCGAAGGTGACGAGGCGTTCGGTGGCGTCCTCGCGGCGATTGAGGAGGACGTCCTCGATGCGTTCGCGGAGGTCGGCAGGGACGTCCTCGTAAACGGCGAGCTGGCCGGCATTCACGATGCCCATGTCGAGGCCGGCCTGGATGGCGTGGTAGAGGAAGCACGAGTGCATGGCCTCGCGCACGGCGTTGTTGCCGCGGAACGAGAACGAGACGTTGCTGATGCCGCCGCTCACGCGGGCGAAGGGCAGGTTCGCCTTGATCCAGCGCGTAGCCTCGATGAAGTCGAGGGCGTAGTCCGCGTGCTCCTCGATGCCGGTGGCGACGGTGAGGACGTTCGGATCGAAGATGATGTCCTCGGGCGGGAAGCCGACTTCCTCGACGAGGATGCGGTAGGCGCGGCCGCAGATTTCCACGCGGCGCTCGTAGTTGTCGGCCTGGCCCTGCTCGTCGAAGGCCATGACGACCGCGGCGGCGCCGTAGCGGCGAACGACGGCGGCCTGGCGCTTGAATTCCTCCTCGCCGACCTTCAGCGAAATGGAGTTCACGACGGCCTTGCCCTGGATGCAGCGCAGGCCGGCCTCGATGACCTCGAACTTCGACGAGTCCACCATGATCGGGACGCGCGAGATGTCGGGTTCGCTCGCGATGAGGTTGCAGAACTTCGTCATGGCCGCGGCGCCGTCGAGCATGCCTTCGTCCATGTTGATATCGATGATCTGCGCGCCGGCCTCGACCTGCTGGCGGGCGACGGAGAGGGCGGTGTCGTAGTCGCCGGCGAGGATGAGCTTCGCGAAGCGCGGGGAGCCGGTGACATTCGTGCGCTCGCCGATGTTGATGAACGGGATTTCCGGGCGCGCGGTGAAGGGCTCGAGACCGCTGAGGCGGAGCGTGGTCTCGCGGGCTGGGATGGCGCGGGGTTTGTGGCCGCGGACGGCCTTCGCGATGGCGGCGATGTGGTCCGGAGTGGTGCCACAGCAGCCGCCGATGATGTTCAGCCAGCCCTGCTCGGCCCAATCCTCGAGCTGGGGCGCGAGGGTATCCGGCGTCTCGGGGAAGCCGGTGGGCGAGAGCGGGTCGGGCAGGCCGGCGTTCGGGTAGGTGCTGACGAAGAACGGCGCCTTGGTCGAGAGTTCCTCGATGTAGGGGCGCATTTCCTTCGGACCGAGGGCGCAGTTCAGGCCGACGGAGAGGAGCGGGAAGTGGCTGACGGAATTCAGGAACGCCTCGACGGTCTGGCCGGTGAGGGTGCGCCCGGAGAGGTCGGTGATGGTGCCCGAGATCATGACGGGCAGCCGCGTGCCGGTCTCGGCGAAGAATTCGCTGATCGCGAAGAGGGCGGCCTTCGAGTTGAGCGTGTCGAAGATCGTCTCGACGAGAAGGATGTCCACACCGCCGGCAACGAGGGCCTCGATCTGCTCGCGGTAGGCGGTGACGACCTCCTCGAAGGTCACGTCGCGCGCGCCGGGGTCGTTCACATCGCGGGAAATGCTGAGCGTGCGGTTGAGCGGTCCGATGGCGCCGGCGACGAAGACGCGGCGGTCGGTGCAGGCGTCGGCGGCTTCGCGGGCGACCTTGGCGGCGGCGAGGTTGAGCTGCGGCACGAGCGCCTGCATGCCGTAGTCGGCCATGGCGATGGTGGTCGCGCTGAAGGTGTTCGTCTCGATGATGTCCGCGCCGGCCGCGATGTATTGGCTGTGGATCTCGCGGATGACCTCCGGCTTCGTGATGCAGAGCAGGTCGTTGTTGCCCTTCACGTCGCTCGACCAGTCCTTGAACTCCTCGCCGCGGTAGTCCGCCTCTTCCAGCTTGTAGCGCTGCACCATCGTGCCCATCGCGCCGTCGAGGATGAGGATGCGTTCGGCGAGCAGGTCGCGCAGGGCTTGGGTGGTCGGATCGGTCATCGGTAAAACGAAAAAATTAACGCATCAAAATATATTGATGCGTTTGTGGGGTTCAAGGGGCGAATTGGGGAAGGTCAGGCGTCGCCGAACAGGTCCCGGCGCACGCGTTCGCGCTCGCGGTCGATGTGATCGAACGTGGCGCCGAGCGAACGGAGGACGAACTCGGTCATGGTGAGGGCGACTTCGCCCTCGGCGGTGACGACCTGATCCGCGCCGGCGCGATCGAGAGCGAGCGATTCGTTGAGGTAGTTCGCGCGGGCGAGGACGCGGATTTCGGGATTCAATTCCCGGGCGATGCGGATGGCCTCGGCGACGTGGGCGACGTTCGAAGCGGTGAAGATGAGGGCCTCGGCGCTGCGGATGCCGGCGGCTTCGAGGGTCTGGCGGCTGCCGGCCTCGCCGTAGACTGCGGGCAGGCCGCTGGAGCGCAGGGAGCGCACGGTGTCGACGTTCATTTCGACGATGGTGGGGCGAATGCCGTTGCGCTCGAGGATGCGTTTCACGGTGCGGCCGACTGGGCCGTAGCCGACGACGATGGCAGAATGCTCGTCGTCGCTGGTGGGGACGGCCGGGCCGTCGGGAAGCCGCTCCGGCGGGTTTAGCCAGCGGGAAAGCCGGCCGTGGCGGGCGAGCCAGGCGTTGATCTTCGGAGTGGCCTTGTAGAGGAGCGGGTTGAGGGTGATCGAAATGATCGCGGCGCTCACGAGGACGTTGAGTGCGCTCTCGGGCAGAACATTCAGATCCCGCCCCATCGCGGCGAGGATGAACGAGAATTCGCCGATCTGCGCGAGGGCTACGGCGACGCCGAGAGAAACCTGGAATGGGTAACGGAGCAGGCGAACGACGAGGAATGCGGCGAGCGACTTGCCCAGGATGACGACGATGGTCGCCAGCGCGATGAGTTGCCAGTCCTGCGAGAGGCGGGTGACATCGAAGAGCATGCCGACCGAAACGAAGAACAGCACGGCGAAGGCGTCGCGGAACGGCAGGGCCTCGGTCGCGGCGCGGTTGCTGAACTCCGACTGGCCGACGACCATGCCCGCAAGGAAGGCGCCGAGGGCCATCGACGCGCCGAAGAGCTTCGCGGAGACGACGGCCACGCCGAGGGCGAGCACGAGGATCGTCAGCATGAACAGCTCCCGCGAGCCGGTGCGGGCGACGTATTCGAGAATCTTCGGAATCACGAACCGACCGAGCGCAAACGTGAGGAGGATGAGGGCGGCGAGCTTCAGCAACGCGATGCCGACGGCGCCGGCGATGGCTTTGGCCGAGTCCGCGCCCCATCCGGCGTCGCCCGCCGTGGCGCCGACGAGCGCGGGCAGCAACACGAGCGCGATCACGGTAAAAATGTCCTCCACGACAAGCCAGCCGACGGCGATGTGGCCGGTGCGGGTATGCAGTGCGCCGTGGTCCGAGAGAACACGGACGAGCACGACCGTGCTCGCGACCGAGATCGAGAGGCCGAAGACGAGGCCGGCGGTCCAGTCCCAGCCGCAGAAATGCGTGGCAAGGGCGCCGAGCAGCGTGGCGGCGGCAATCTGCGCGAGCGCGCCGGGGATGGCGATTCGCCGCACGGCGAGCAGCTCCTTGATGTGAAACTGCAGGCCGACGCCGAACATCAGGAGGATCACCCCGATCTCCGCCATCTGGCTGGCAAGGTCCTCGTCCGCGTCGAAGCCGGGGGAGTGCGGGCTGACGGCAATGCCCGCGAGCAGGTAGCCAACGATCGGCGACAGGCCGAGGCGTGTGGTGATGAACCCGAAAATCAGCGCGGCGGTCAGACCGCCCGTGAACGTGAGAATGAGGTTGAGGCTGTCGTGCACGGCGCGGGAAGTCTCCGCGCGACCCGCTGGCGTGGCCAGTCGAAACAAGCTTTTACGGATTTTTACCCGTTATCGCGGGTGACGATTGACTCTCCGCGGCACGCCTCGGAAGATGGCGCGTGCACGACCTCGCATTTCTCCAGGATCTCTCGCTGGTGATGATCGTCGCCGCCTTGGCGACGATCCTTTTTCGGCAATTCAAGCAGCCGGTGGTGCTCGGCTACATCCTGGCCGGATTCGTCATCGGCCCGCACACGCCGGCGATGTTCGGCTTCATTTCCGACGAGGAAAACATCCAGACGCTGGCCGAGCTGGGCGTGATTTTCCTGATGTTCGCACTCGGGCTTGAATTCAGTCTGCGGAAGTTGAAAGCCGTGGGCGCGACCGCCTTCATTGCGGCGGCCCTCGAGATTTTGCTGATGATCTGGGCGGGCTACCAGCTTGGGCTGGCCTTTGGGTGGAGCCAGATGGATGCCATCTTTCTCGGCGCGATCCTTTCGATCTCGTCGACGACGATCATCATCAAGGCGCTGGAGGGCCTGGGAAAGACCAAGGAGCGTTTCGCGAGTCTCATTTTCGGCATTCTCATCGTGGAGGACATCCTCGCGATCGTGATGATTGCGCTCCTGTCCGGGTTTGCGACCACGGGGGAATTCGTCGCCCGCGAGATCGGGATGACGATCGTCGGTCTCTGCAGCTTCCTGGGAGGGTTGCTCGTGGTCGGTCTGATCGCCGTGCCGCGGCTGTTGAACTACGTGGCGAAGTTTCGCAGTAACGAGATGCTGCTCGTGACGGTGGTGGGACTGTGCTTCGGGGTATCGCTGCTTACCGTCAAGCTCGGCTACAGTGTGGCGTTGGGGGCGTTCCTCATCGGGGCTATCATCGCCGAGGCGCGACAGATCGCGAAAGTCGAGGCGCTCATGCATCCCGTGCGCGACCTTTTCAGCGCGGTGTTCTTCGTTTCGATCGGCCTGCTCATCGATCCGGCGCTGATTGCGAAATACGCCGTGCCGATCGTGCTCATCACGGCGGTGGTCGTGGCCGGAAAAGTGATCACTTGCTCGCTGGGCTGCCTGGCCGCCGGCAACGACATGCGCACGTCCATGCGTGTCGGCATGGGCCTCGCGCAGATCGGCGAATTCTCGTTCATCATCGCGTCGCTGGGACTTACGCTGAAGGTGACGAGCGATTTCATCTATCCGATCGCAGTGGCGGTCTCGGCGGTGACGACGCTGCTCACGCCTTATCTCATCAAAAGCTCCGACGGGCTTGTCGCGTGGTTCGACCGGGTCGCGCCGCGTCCCGTGGTGGATGTGGTGGACGCCTACAGCAAATGGGTGGGGGCGATCGGTGAAAAGCGCAGCAGCAGCATGGCGACGAAGATCCTCGGCAAGCTCGCGTGGCAGATCGCCCTGAACTTCCTGCTTGCGACGGGCGTCTTCATCGCGGCGGTGGTGATCCATGCGCGCTACGGAGCGCAGTGGGACGATGGATTCCCCGGCGGCCGCGACAGCCTGAAGGCGACGATCTGGCTCGCCGCGTTGCTGGTGAGCTTTCCGTGCCTGATCGCGATCTGGCGGAAGATCCAAGCCGGCGGGATGATGATTGCGGAGCTGAGCGTGAGCCCGAAGACGGCGGGATCGAACACCTCGGCGCTGCGGGCGATGATCTCGGGAATGGTGCTGCTCGTGGGCTCGGGCGTGATGCTCGTGTGGCTACTGGTGCTGAGCGCGACGCTGATGCCGTCGTGGAAGACGCTGCTCGCGGCCTCCGGGATCGCCCTTGTCGTCGGCATCCTGCTCTACCGCGCGGCGGTGAAGCTCTACGCGCGGGCGCAGTTCGCGCTGCACGACACCTTCGCGCAGGAGCCGGACCCCGATGACCATCCGCTCGCGGTGAAGATTCCCTCGCTGTTGCGCGAGGCGAAGCTCGATGCCGTGAAGATTCCGGCCGATGCCGTGGCGGTGGGCTCGATGATCTCGGAGCTGAAGCTGCGCAGCGAGACCGGCGCGAGCATCGTGGGCATCGAGCGTGGCGGGACGAGCGTGATCAATCCGCCGCCCGAGGAGGAGATCCTGGTCGATGACGAGGTGATGCTGCTCGGCAGTCCGCAGCAGCTCGCCTCCGCCCGCGCGTTGCTGCTGCGCAGCGCCTAGCCAGCCGGCATTTTCGGGGTAGGTTGGCTTACCCCCAATGAGCCGCATTCGTTTCGAGATTCTGCCCCCTGTCGATCGTCCCGAGGAGCCGCTCGTGCTCTGCGGCAACGTGCCGGCGCTGGGAGAATGGGATGCCGCGCGCGGGTTGCGACTGCGCTGGGAGGGGGAGCGGCATGTCGGCTTGATCGAGGCGGAGACCGGAACGGCCCTCGAATACAAGGTGCTGCGCGGGAGCTGGGAAGCGGAGGCGGTGGACGCGTGGGGCAGCGTGCCGCCGAATGCGCGGCACGAAGTGTGGCTGGATGCGACGGTCTACCGCACGGTGGCGGATTGGAAGGATCGCTACGCCGGCCGGCTGACCCGGGACCGCGTGTATTCGCGCGGGCTGGCGGCGTGGCGGGAGCTGCTCATCTGGCTGCCGCCGGGTTACGCCACGCATCCCGACCAGCGGTTTCCCGTGCTGTATTTCAACGATGGCGCGAACGTGTTCGATCCCGAGACGAGCCCGATCACGAAGGTGGACCTTGCGGTCGACGAGTGGGTGCGGCGCCTCGTGGCGGAGCGGTCGATGCGAGAGTGTCTCGTGGTCGGGATCTGCCATCCCGACGGATTTGCGGATGGGATGCGAAGCGAGCGGGAGGTCGACCTGTCGGTGGAACTCGGCGGCGCGGCCTACGCGCAATTTCTGGCCACGGACCTCGTGCCGGCGATCGACCAGCGCTATCGGACGGTCCCGAAAGCCGAGGCGCGGCTCATTGGCGGGACGGCCCTGGGCGGACTGAACGCGTTTTACACCGCGCTCCACCATCCGGATGTCTTTGGCCGGATGCTTGGCCTGTCGACGATCTTTGGGGATCTGTCGGGAGACGAGGGCGGTGGCAAATGCGGCGCATTGCGGATGCTGGCCGGTCGCGCGGACCTGCCGGCCGGGTCACGCTTCTATTTCGATCACGGCACCGAGGGGCCGGATGCCGGACTCGGTGATTGTCACCGCGAGCTTGCGGAGCTTCTGCGCGCCCGGGGATGGGAGGATGGCCGGGAATTTCGCATCCTGCGCGTGATCGGCGGCCGGCACGACGAGGCGTCGTGGCGCACGCGGCTGGGGGACGCGCTGCGCTTCCTTGCGGGCTAGGCGCGGGCGGCGGCGAGCTCGGTGCCCCGGGGACGGACCGTGAAATGCATGATGCCGAGGAAGATGCCGGTGAAAAGGAGGTCGCTCGCGAGGGAGTAGGTAAAGAAAATCCAGGTCGGCGGGAAACCGGGGACGCCGACGGTGAGCGCCTGGATCCAGCCGGCCGGGGACTGGGCGTAGGCGGGGTTGCCGAACCAGGCGAGGGAATTCGTGACGACGTAGAAGAGGGTGGAGTTGGCAATCACCGCGCCAAAGGTGAGCGGCGCCCCGGCGCCGAGGCGGCGCAGGCTGATGCCGGTGGCGACGCCAAGGCCGTAACAGGCGTAGCTCACGAGTTCCACCGGACTGAAGAGCGCGACGCCGTAGTGGAGATTGAGGAGCAGATCCGTGATGGCGAGCGCGACGAGTGGAACGAGCAGGGCGAGCGCGCCGGGCAGCACGAGAGCGCCGCAGACAGCGAGGGCGAGCACCGGCGAGAAATTCGGAAGCTCGGGCAACATCGTCGCGCGGAGAAGACGGAAGCCGGCGGCGAGGGTGATGAGGGAGATCGTCAAGGCCACGGCTGACCTGCGATTCAGGGAATTGAGCGTCGAGTTCATTTGAGGTATTCGTAGCTGCCGACCGGCGCGAACCTCCCGATGTTTACACCTTTCAGACGCGAATCGCGAGTGGATTCGTCGAGGGGGAGAAATCCGCTCGAGCCGTCCGCGTAGCCGACCATGGCGAGCTTCCCGTGGCGAAAGTGAATGGTCCGCTCCCGCTGGTCGAAGCCGTAGAACTCCTCGAGCATCGGGCGCGACGACGAGGCCGGCGATTGGAAGTCGTTGACCTGTGCGGAGGTGGCGAAGACGACCACGCGCGCGGGGTTGCTGAGTTGCCAGTAGGTCATGGTTTGCGTCTTTGCTGACGCGGACCAGCCGCCGCCGATGACGACGTTGTAGCCGATGCCGAGGTAGCCGGACTTGAACTTGGGTTTGAACGCGGAGGCGTGGGCGGCAAAGCTCGGGTCGGGGGTGATGCCCTTTGGCACATAGCCGGCGAGAGGGCTTTGCGAGGGGTCGAACGCGCGGTTGCCTTCGCCGGAGCTCGCGCTGCCGGTCGACTCGAAGCCGAACCAGTAGCGTGTGCCCCGGATGATGCTCCCGTCGTCGCCGGTGAACGACGCGGCGTTCTCACGGTATTTCCAGAAATGGTGGTCGTTGTCAGCGAGGTATTGCGCGCCGCCGACGGAAAGTGAGCGGATGTTCTCCGTGGAAATGGCGAGCGAGGAGGCCTCCCAGACCTTCCAGATGGCCGGGGCGATGAAGACGAACACGATGGCCATCACGACGACGCAGGCGAGCATCTCCATGACGGTGAAGCCGGCTCTACGCATGGCGGGCTCTTCGGTGCCAGAGCAGCGCGAGGCCGCCCAGGACGAGGAGGGCAACCGTGGCCGGCTCGGGCACCGCGGCAACGGCGGCGCCGGGGACGTGCGAGGTGTAGGCCGGATCCGTGATGCTAAACGCATACCAGCCGTTGTTCACGAGAGTGGTGCCGCCGGCCCCGTCGAAACTGCTCGTCCAGGTCGTGGGATAGGAAGAGTTCGCGCTCCCGGTGTAGAATTCCCAGAAGCCGTTATCGAGCCAGCCCTCGGCGTAGTGGTCGGCAGCTTCCGTGGGAAGGGCGTTCGCGGAAGAGAAAGGTGCCTCGGAGCCATTCGCGTTCGTGTTCATGTTCGAGATTCCCGAGATGAAGATGGGCGTGGTGGCGTTGCCGTTCACGTCGACCGCGCCGGAGACGGAAAAGATGCCGTTGCCATTGTTATCATAGCCGACACCGTAGAGCGCCGGGCCGAACGAGGAAGCGCTGTCGATGCGGATAAAGAGGCGCGGATCGGCGGTGGCGATCGTCTGCAGCATATCCCAGGCGGTCATCGTGCCCGTCCATGAGAAGCCCCAGGCGATGGTCGAGGTCGTCTTGCCATCGTTCCAGGAAATGACGAGTCCGGCGCGGTTCGTGCCGGCGCCCCAATAGTTCAGATCGCTGAATCCGGTGACGGCTTGCGAGCGGCCGCTGGTGCAAATGGCGAGGGTGGCGAAAACGGCGATGGCGGCCGCTTTGAGGCGATGGGTTTTCATTGGTCCTTTCGAGATCACGGGAATTTGGAAGGACAGCCTTCCCCCGGTGAAAGGACTACCCCCAACACGGACGCTTGACGCGGCGCCGGTGCCCATTTCAGGGCGGTGTGGTTTTCTCCGCCGGTTCGAGATCGGACTCTGACCGTTGCGCGACAGTGAGGGGATTGCACCCTGCTTTCCTAGGCCGGCGGATTGGTTCGAATGAAAAAGAGCGCTGGCGAGACAGGCCCCGCTGAACAGGCTGGAAGTTGAAACCGGCGGGGATTTTCGGGTCAAGCGTAAAGCCTCCGGCGGCCTCTCCAAAACAAAGACCGCGCCGACACCCACCCGGGCGCCGACGCGGCCTTTCACCCTATGCTAACCAATTGCTATTCCGCCGCGGCGAGGTCCGGGGGCAGGGACTCTTCCTTGGCGGGCGCGAGCGCCATCTTGCCGCAGGCGAACAGCACGCCGCCCACGACCACGTAGGCGAGAGCCACGCCGGGCGTCTGGTTGATGCCGATCGCCTCACCGTGCATGAGGCCGAAGAAGGTGAGCAGGCCGCCGGCGAGGGCAAATCCGGCAGCCTTCAGGAACTCGCGTTCCACGATGTAGACGGTGATCGCGGCCAGCACGACGCCAGCGAGGATCGAGCCGCCGCCGAGGATCGAGAGGCCGTGGTAGAAGATGCCGGTCTGCGCCATCGAGGCGATCATCTCCGGCGTGATCTGGTGGATGCCGGCGACGGAGCCGAGCGAGTTGTCGATCTGGAGTTTGCCCCACGCGGCGAGCGACGGGATGATCGCCATGACGACGGCCGGAGCGTGCTTGTGCGGGCTCTCCTGGAAGGCCTGCGAGCCGATGAGCATGCCGATATAAAGGAGGATGGGCGAGATCGCGACGACCGGGATGAGGGCGGTCATGAGCGAGACGACGCCGAACCACGAGAGCAGGATGACCATCACGCCGGTGGCGGCGGAGTAACCGATGCGGCCGCCCATGGCCTTCCAGCCGGGATGGCCGATGTAGACGGCGTTGATGTAGGGATTGCCCATGAGGCAGCCGATGAGGCTGATCACGCCGTCGGCGGTGAGCACGCGTGTCGTGGGATAGTCGTCTCCGGCGGCGGAGGCGCTCACGACGTTATCCATGGCCTCGACGAGGTCGTAGATGCCGAAGGGAATCGCGGTGACGAGGATGATGCTGAGCAGGCCCCAGTTCAGGCCGCTGAAGATGAGGCCGAGGACTGGCACGGGGGCGGAGAAACCGAAACCGGCGAAGGAGGTCTTCAGCGTTTCGAGGTTCATTCCGCCGAAGTTGAAGCCGAAGAGATTCGACCCCCAGGCGATGAGCGTGCCGGCGGCGATGGCGACGAGGCCGGCGGGAATGCCGCCAAACTTCACTCCGCCGAACCAGCTCACGAGGATGATCGCGAAGCAGACGACGCCGACGAGCGGAGTCATGAACATTTCCAGGGCGGGCTTCATCGAGATGAAGGTGATCGAGACGCCGGCGAGTGCGCCGAGCAGCGCGGCCTTCGGCGTGATCTTTCGAACGATCGGGGCGAGGAAGCCGCCGCCCATCAGGATGAAGCTCTGGATGAACACCCAGACGAGACCGGCCTGCCAGGCCTTCACGGGATCGCCCGTGGCGAGCTTGATCGGGAGCATGATGACCAGCGTGACGATGAACATGTGCGGCACGCTGATCCCCGAGGGCAGCGCGCAGACATCCGTCCGTCCGGTCTGCTTTGCCAGCCGGTAGGCCAGCCACGCGTAGTAGAAGGTGCTCAGGCACATCATCATGCCGGCGGCCGGGAGGATGTGCTTGAAGACCATGTCCGGGGGCATTTTCAGCACGTAGAGCAGCAGGCCGCTGAGGGTGAGCAGGTTGACCAGGATGTTGGTGCCGAAGCCGAAAAAGGCATTCCAGTCTCCGGGCACCCAGATTTTGGGTTTGTTCATGATGATGTGTCTTGGTGTGGTGGCGTGGTTAGCTGAGGGCGGCGAGGATGTCGTCGGAGTGGGTGACCCAGCCGAAGATACCGCACTGGGCGATGATCATTTTGAGGCCCATTTCCTGAAACTCGGGGAAGTAGGAGCCGACGCAGTCCGACGGCACGAGGCAGTCGTAGCCGCGGTCGTTGGCCTCGCGGACGGTCGTGTTCACGCACACCTCGGTGGTGACGCCGGTGACGATGAGCTGGGTGATGCCGCGGTGCTGAAGAATGGTGTGGAGGTCGGTCGCGTAGAATGCCCCCTTGCCGGGTTTGTCGATGATCGGCTCGTGCGGCAGGGGATAGAGCTCGGGAATGATGTCGTGGCCGCTCTCGCCGCGCACGAGGATGCGCCCCATCGGGCCGGCGTCGCCGATCGTTTTCTCGCCGCGGGCCCGGATTTTCTTGGTTTCCGGCAGATCGGTGAGGTCGGGACGGTGACCTTCACGCGTGTGGATGACCTGCGCCCCGATGGCGCGCCAGGCCTCGAGGAGGCGGCGGTTGGGCTCGATCGTCGGCCGGAGCTTGGCGACGTCGTTGCCGAGCATGCTGGCGAAGCCGTTCGGTTCGAGGAAATCGCGCTGCATGTCGATGATGAGCAGGGCGCACTTTTCCGGGTGCAGTTCGAAAGAGTAGGGTTCGGCTTTGACGGAAACAGGCATGGCGGGTCGTGATGTCCGCGAATCCCTTGAGCTTCCGCGATGCCAAGTCGCCCCCGGAAACGCCGAATCCCTCACGTGGAGCGATTTACGTCCAAACGCGCCGTTCCGACCGGGGCGTCAGCGCGTGGCGGGTGTTGCGCGATGCGACGCCTGCAACACTCCGGGGCGGGGTCCATCGGGGCACCCACTGATTGGCACCCCGCATGGCACCTGAAGTGCTGACTTTCCGAGGCGTGACTTCCACTTTGAGAAAATCCCTTGGGGCGCAGATTCCGGCGCTCCTCGCCCTGGGGTTGGGCATCACTCTTTCGCTCGCGGCAGCGTGGTGGGTGCACGATTGGGAACAGGCGGAGGTCCGGCGATCGGTCATTCAGGAGGGGCAGGATCGCGTCGAGGCACTGCAGGGCCAGTTGCTTCGGTCCACCGAGGTGCTTCGCGCGATCGAATCGCTCTACGCCGCCCGCGGCGAGGTCAGCCGGAAGGAATTCAGCGAATTCGTCTCCGGAGCGCTCGCCCGGCAGCCGGAGCTGCAGGGGCTGGCCTGGGATCCGCGCGTGACCGAGGCCGAGCGCCGGGAGGTGGAGGCGCGGGCGGACGCGGACGGGTTGAAGGCCTTTCGGTTCATCGAGCAGAGCCCTCGCGGCGGGATGGCGCCCGCCGGCAGGCGCGGGGAATATTTCCCGGTCTATTTCATGGAGGCGCAGGCGACGAATGCGCCGGCGATGGGCTTCGATGTCGGGTCCGAGAAACGGCGGCGCGAGGCGCTGGAGCGGGCGAGGGACACCGGTCTCCCGGCGGCGACCGCGCCGATTCGCCTCGCCCAGGAGCGGGGTTCGCAGAAGGGCGTGCTGGTGTTCCTGCCGATCTACCGGGGCGAGCCACAGACGCTCGAGGCCCGGAGGGCGGACCTGCGCGGGTTTGCGGTGGCGGTCTTTCGCATCGGCGATCTCGTGAAGGGTTCGCTGAACGCCGCCGCCAGTAATGGCCTCGCGGTGCGCCTCTTCGACGGAGACGAGGAAATCTATCGCAATGGCGACGGTCGGTCGGAAGGCGGCTGGGAGACGACGTTTGACGTCGCGGGCCGCACGTGGCGGATCGTGTTCACGCCCACGGCGGCCTTCACCGGCGGGCGGCCGGTTTTCTGGCAGGGCTGGGCGGCGCTCGCCGCGGGGTTCGTCATCAGCGGATTGCTGGCGGTTTCGCTGTGGGGCTACGGGCGCCGGTTGAGGGCCGGAGACGAGGCAAATCGCGCGCTTCGGGCCGAGGTGGCGATCCGTCAGCGGGCCGAAAGCGAGGCCGAGGCCGCGAACCGCGCGAAGTCGGAGTTCCTCGCGAACATGAGCCACGAGATTCGCACGCCGCTCAACGCCATCGCCGGCTACTGCCAGATCCTGCTGCGTAACGGCGCGCTCGGTGCGTTCCAGCGCGACGCCGTCACGACGATCGCGAGCAGCTCCGACCATTTGCTGCATCTCATCAACGAGATTCTCGACCTGTCGAAGATCGACGCGGGTCGCATGGAGGTGAGCGAGGGCGACTTCGATCTCGCGGGAATGGTGACGGAGCTGAAGGGAATGTTTCAGCCGCCGTGCGAGGACAAGCTGCTCGGGCTGCGCATGGAGGGACTCGAGGGGCGCAGCCGGGTGGCGCTGCATGGCGACAGCGGCAAGCTGCGCCAGGTGCTCATCAACCTGCTCGGGAACGCCGTGAAATTCACCGAGCGCGGATGCATCACCCTGCGCGTGAGCGAGGGGCCGGAGGACCGATGGAGCTTCGAGGTCGAGGACACCGGGCCCGGCATTCCCGAGGACATCCAGGGGCGAATTTTTCAGCCGTTTCAGCAGGGCGAGAATGCCGGAGGGCGCGGCGGGACGGGCCTCGGGCTGGCAATCGCGCGCCGGCAGGTCGAGCTGCTGGGCGGCGCGCTTGCGGTGAGTTCCGCGGCCGACCGCGGGTCGCGATTCTCTTTCACGCTGCGGCTTCCCGCGGCCGTCGGCGAGGAGGCGGCGACCGAGAATGCGGTGGAGCATCTCGCGCCCGGTTACGAGGTGCGTGCCGCGGTGGTCGACGACATTCGCGAGAACCGGGAAGTGCTTTCGACAATGCTGGCGATGGTCGGTTGCGAGATCGTGCTCGCGGAAAACGGACGGCAGGCCGTGGAGGTCGTGCGCGCCTCCCGACCGGACATCGTCTTCATGGACATGCGACTCCCGGAGATGGACGGACTCGAGGCGACGCGGCAGATCGTCGCGGAATTCGGAGGCTCGGGGATCAAGATCGTGGCGACATCGGCCTCGGCCCTCGACCACGAGCGCAACCGCTACCTCGAAGCGGGCTGCGACGATTTCGTGGCGAAGCCGTTTCGCGCCGAACGCATTTTTGGGAGCCTCAAGGCCCTGCTCGGCGTCGAGTTCGTGCGCTCCGAGGCTTCGCGCAAGGAGGCCGATGCCCCGCCGCTCGACCTCGCGCAGATCGTCCTGCCGGAAGACCTCTCCGCCCGGCTCGTCATGGCCGCCGAACTGCACAGCGCCACCGTGGTGAAGAATTGTTTGAAGGAACTCGAGGAACTGGGGCCGAATGGCAGCCGGCTCGCCGGGCATTTGCGCGGCTTCCTCGCGAGTTACGACATGGAAACCATCCAGCGCGTGGTCGCGCAGGTCCCGATCGAAGAATCCGCATGAATCCGTCCGATAAAATTCTCATCGTCGACGACACCCCGACGAATATTCGCATTCTCACCGAGGCGCTCGAGCCGCTCGGTTACGAGATCCTCGCGGCATCGAATGGCGAGCAGGGCCTGAAGATCGCGGCCCGATCGCGGCCATCGCTCATCCTGCTCGACGTCGTGATGCCCGATCGCGATGGCTACTCGGTCTGCCGCGCCCTCAAGGCGGACGAGGCGACGCGCGAGATTCCCGTTCTTTTCGTGACGGCGAAGGAGGAGACGCGGCATGTGCTGAAGGGGTTCGAGGCCGGCGCGGTCGACTACATCCCGAAGCCGTTCCAGGTCGAGGAGGTCGCCATTCGCGTCGAGAATCATCTCAAGATCAGCCGGCTCACCCGGCAATTGCAGGAGCGCAACGCCCAGCTCGAGGCGGAGAGCGCCCGTCGCCGGGCCGTGGAGGCCGACAAGCACAGGGTCGACGAACGGCTCGAGCTTCTCGGCGAGCAGGAGGCGAAGCGCTGGGGGCTGGGGGGATTCGTCGGTCGGAGCCGGCTCGTGCGCGAGGTGCTGGCGAATATCGAGCGCCTGCAGGCTTTTCCGGGCACCAATGTCCTCATCACCGGAGAGAGCGGCACGGGCAAGGAGTTGATCGCCCGAGCGGTGCATCACAGCAGCTCGCGGGCGCGGGGCCCATTCGTGCCGGTGAACTGCGTGGCGATTCCAGCGGAGCTCGCGGAGTCCATGCTTTTCGGTCACATGAAGGGCTCCTTCACCGGAGCGGTGTCGGATCGCAAGGGCTGCTTCGAGCTGGCGGACGGCGGCACGCTCTTCCTCGACGAGATCGGTGACATGCCGTCGGGTCTGCAGGCGAAGCTGCTGCGCGTGCTCGAGGATGGCGAGATCACCCCGGTGGGCGCCGCTCGTTCGCGGAAGGTCGACGTGCGCGTGGTGGCGGCCACGAATGCGGAGCTCGACGAGAAGATTGCCGCCGGCGAGTTCCGGCAGGACCTCTATTTCCGGCTCGCGCGTTACACCGTCGAGATGCCGCCGCTGCGCGAGCGCATCGAGGACGTGCCCTTGCTGGCCGCGCATTTCCTGGGAGTCTTCGCCGACGAGATGGGCATGCCGCGACCCGAGCTTACGCCTGCCGCGCTCGCCCAACTCTCGGCCCACGCCTTTCCCGGCAATGTGAGGGAGCTCAAGAACATCATCGAGCGCGCGCTTATCGAGAGCCGCGGGCGGGCGATCGAGCCGGCGCATCTGCGGCTGGTGTCGACGCCGCCGCGGCGCGCTCCGATCATCGGGGACGTGGCGGCGGCGCCTTTGCCGGCCACGCCGCTGCCGCTCAATCTCGAGGCCGCGGAGCAGGCGCTCATCCAGCGCGCGCTTGCGGAAACCGAGGGCAACGTCGCCGAGGCCGCGCGGCTGCTCGGCGTGAACCGCAGTCGCATCTACCGGCGGTTTCAGCAGCCGGCCGGCTGAGCGCGCCATTGTTGCGGGTGTTGCGTGCGGCAACACGGGAAACAGGCGTGCATCGAAGAGAATGCGGACGTCGAATTTGCAGCATCTTGATAAGCAGGAGGTTGCGGCTTTTGCGGAAGCGTTGGCACAGGGCGTTCTCATTGGGGCGCTGCCATGAAAACCACGCTGCCACACCGAAGCCGTTTCACCGCGCTCGCTGCGCTCGCTGCCACCACCCTGCTCGCTTTGCCCACTCCTTCGTGGGCCGGCGTGCAGGATAAGACGCCGATCCCCGTGACCGAGCCCGAAAAGCCGAGCATCTTCCACGTGCTCTTCCAGAACCAGATCTCGAACTACTACATCACGCCTCGCGGCCTGATCGTGGAGGACGAGGGCCTCGTCTGGCAGCCGCTGCTGCTGCTCTTCGCGGACCTCTACAAGGGCGACGGCTGGCTGAACAACGTGAAGCTCACGCTCGGCACCTGGAACAGCATCCACACGAAGAAGTCCTCGAATCCGAACACGACCACGCCGTATTGGAACGAATTCGACTTCATCGCCGGCCTCAGCACGACCGTGTTCAAGGACTGGACGCTCAGCGCGACCTACCTGCTCTTCGTGAGTCCCGTCGATGACTACGAGCCGCCGAGCAACCTCGAGCTTCAGATCAGCTACACCGACCACTTCCTCGAGGGATTGACTCCCGGCATCGGCAAGGGATCGATCAATCCCTACGCGAAGCTCTTCCTCGAACTCGAGGACAAGGCGACTGTGTCGTCCACCGATTCGAGCTTCAACTTCGAGGTCGGCTTCGTTCCGAAGTTCACCTTCGATTTCTATCCCGTCAGCCTGGAGATTCCGACGTTCATTACCTTTCCGGGCAACGGATTCTATAGCGAGAATGGCGTTCCCGGCCTGATTTCGACTGGCTTGAAGGCGACCGTTCCGCTCAAATTCATCCCCAAGGAATATGGGTCGTGGAGTGTCTACGGGGGCTTGCAATACTATCACATCTACAACGACGGCATCGCGACGGGTAACACCTTCCTGCCTTCGCAATCCACGAACCGCGACCCCGTGCAGTTCTACGGCGGTATCACCCTTTTCTTCTAAGAAAGGAGATTCGAAATGAATGGGCGCTTCGTGGAATCCGATCCCTATCGCTGGCCTTATGATGGGGATCTGCGGCCGGAGAATACCGTGCTGCTCATCATCGACATGCAGACCGACTTTTGTGGAAAGGGCGGTTATGTCGACACGATGGGCTACGACATCCGGCTGACCCGGGCGCCCATTTACCCGATCCAGCGCGCGCTCGAAGCGGCGCGCGCGGGCGGGTATCACGTGATGCACACCCGCGAGGGGCATCGGCCCGATCTCGCGGACCTGCCCGCGAACAAGCAATGGCGCAGCCGACAGATCGGCGCGGGCATTGGCGATCCGGGCCCCTGTGGTCGCATCCTCACGCGCGGCGAGCCCGGCTGGGAAATCATTCCCGAGCTGGCGCCCGCTCCGGGCGAGGCGGTGATCGACAAGCCCGGCAAGGGCAGCTTTTACGCAACGGATATCGACATGCTCCTTCGCCAGAAGGGGATCCGAAACATCGCGCTGGCGGGCATCACGACGGATGTTTGCGTTCACACGACGATGCGCGAAGCGAACGACCGAGGCTACGAATGTCTGCTGCTCTCGGACTGCACGGCGGCGACGGACTACAACAACCACCTCGCCGCGTTGCAGATGGTGAAGATGCAGGGCGGAGTCTTCGGCGCGGTCGCGGATTCCAGGGCCTTCGTCGACGCCATCACCGGCTGAGACCGGAAGAATTTGCGGCGTTCCGAGCGCCGAGGTATCACGGAACGCCAATTGTGAACCCTGAATCCATCGACCTGAAATCCCGCATCGAACTTCCCGAGCTGATGCGGCTCGCGCAGAAACCGGAGACGATCTCGTGGGAGCCGTTTCGTGACGGCGTGCGAATTCATCGTCTTTACGGGGACGGCGTGATCGGCCCGTGGGCCGCGCTTCTTTTCTACGAACCGGGCGGGCGCATCCCCCGGCACGAGCACATCGGCTACGAGCACATCTTCATTCTGTCCGGATCCCAGCGGGACGAGGCGGGCGAGTTGCGCGCGGGCACGCTGGTGATTCATCCGCCGGGCACGCGCCACCAGGTGGTCAGCGACGCCGGCTGTGTCGCGTTGGCGATCTATGAGAAGCCGGTGCAGTTCCTATAGTTTCCGCCAGAGCGGCAGATCGCGACCGGCCTGGGCGTAGACGAGTTCTCGGACGCCGGTGATCGCCTTGCGCATGGACGGGCTGTCCGCGGCGAGGATCTTTCCCACGAAGGCTCGCGGATTTAGCGCGCTTGCTCCGGACGCCACGCGGTCGCCGCTGAGCGCGCTGACGGATCTCACGAAGGGGCCGGGCGCGACCGGGTCGGGAAGGACGGCGAACCACGTCGCGTGGTAGGAGTGCTCGTGGTGCACGCGCAACGGGTGCAGGCTGTGATCTCCGGGCGAGAGGCGGCAGTTCTCCACGGCGACCAGCTCGCCGTCGACGGTGAGTCGCGTGCGGCAGCGCACTTTCTCGAAGGCGAAGACTTCCCCGCTGGCGACGCGGCCAGGGGCGAGGCAGTCCACGAAGAGCAGGCCACCATTGCCGGTGACCTCCAGCGTGCTCTCCTGCTCGTAGCGGGAACCGGCCTGGGCGATGAGCATCTCCGGACAGACCTCGAGCCAGCCCCCGGCATCGACGGTGAACCGCTGGCGGACGTGCGCGGCGGGCTCATCCGCGCGCGCCCGATGGACGCGGCTCGCGCTGGGACTGGTGAAGAGCGCGCTCGCGGCAGGGCGGGCGGCGACGGAAATCTCGACGGTGTCGCCGGAAAAGAGACCGGCGGTGGGGTTCACCGCATTGATGATGAGCGTGCGGCCGTCCCAATGCGGCTTGCTGAGGTGCATGGGCGCGGCAAAGGATTGCGCGCCGACAAAGGTGCGGCCGGTGGCGGCATCGCGCTCGCAGACGAGGTGCAGGTGCCCATGCAAGGCCGCGCCGGCGGTCATGCGAAGAGGTATTCGCGCCGCAGCCAGTCGAGCACGGCCTCCCGGCCCTGGCCGGACTTGAGATCCGCGAAGAGGAAGGGCTTCTCTCCACGCATGAGCTTCGCGTCACGGGCCATCACGTCGAGGTCGGCGCCGACGTGCGGGGCGAGCGTGATCTTGTTGATGAGCAGAAGATCGCTGTGGCGGATGGCGGGGCCGCCCTTGCGCGGGATCTTGTCGCCCTGCGCGACGTCGATCACGTAGATGAAGGCGTCGGCGAGTTCGGGCGAAAAGGTCGCGGAAAGGTTGTCGCCGCCGCTCTCGATGAGGACGACCTGCAGGTCGGGAATGCTACGGGTGAACGCGGCGACAGCCGCCTCGTTCATGCTCGTGTCGTCGCGGATGGCGGTGTGCGGGCAGCCGCCGGTTTCGACGCCGGCCACGCGGTCGGGGGAGAGGGCTTCGTTGCGCACGAGGAACTCCGCGTCTTCCCGGGTGTAGATGTCGTTGGTGACAACGGCGAGGCTGAACTCGTCGCGCAGCCATTGGCAGAGCCGAAGGACGAGCATGGTCTTGCCGGAGCCGACGGGACCGCCGATGCCGATACGAATGGGTTTCATGAGATGAAGAGGCGTTCGTTGGAGAGTTCGTGGCGCATGCTCGCAAGGTCGAGGGCGGGGTCGAACCAGCCGATCTCGTCGAGCGGAATGCGCATCGCGCGCTCGACGGCCAGCGGAAGATGCTCGAGGGCGGCGGCGAGGCAGCGCTGGGCCGCCTCCTGGCCGATGCGGAGAAGCTTCGGTGCGGCCATGCACTGGCAGGCGACGGTCTGGTAGAAGCAGGCGCCGAGGGCGACGGGGGCGGGTAGATCGGCGCAGGCGGCGCCCCAGACGACGGCGTGGTGGCCGCGGCTGGGCGTCGCATCGATCGCGGCGTGAAACGCCTCGAGTGCCGGGGTGGAGCGGACGCGGAGGAGCGTGGCGAGGCGGCGTCGACCGGTCTGGAGGCTGGCTTCGCGGAGCTCGCGCGGAAGCTTGAGCGCGCCAGCGAGGCGATCGATCTCGAGAAGCCGGTCGAGATTGCCGGCGGCGATGTGCGCCTCGCGGACGAGGGGAAGCTCGAGGTGCTCGAGGGCGGGGACGACGTGACGGCGGAGGAAGTCGATGAGCGTGGCCTCGTTGTGGACGCGGCCGGACTGCGTCATCTCCTCGAGGCCAAGCGAATGGGCGTAGCCGCCGCTGGGAAAGGTAGCGTCGCTCGTCTGGAGGAGGAACGGCAGCCAGGCGGGCAGGGCCTCAGTGGTGGTGGCCATTCGCGATGGGGTGGAAGACGGCGTCGCGACTGGTGAAGGCAATGTGCTCGCGCTGGAAGTATTGCCGAACGGCGGGATCGTCGACCGTGCGGACGACCTCCGAGGTGGTCTCGACGAGAAAGTGGAGGTTGCCGATCTGCCAGCCGAGGCGAGCGGCGGCGCCGGAGCTGGCGGGAAGAGCGACCTCGAGGACGGGTTCGGGTTTCTGGACCAGAATGTAGGCGATGGATTCCTCGCGATGGACGACGTCGCCATCGTGGAGATGGTGTTCGAGGTCGAAGCCAAACTCGCGGCCGTCCGCAGCCGTGGCCCGCCAGCGGCGCTTGGAGAGGTCGGGGCGATCGACCGGAATGGCAATTGTCAGATCGATGGGAGACTCCGCAGCGGCGTGGTGGACGAGGATCATGATTTTTTAACCACCAAGGCACCAAGGCACGGAGGAAGGCGAAGGGAGGAAATGTTTTCATCCCTTGGTGTCTTGGTGCCTTGGTGGTGATTCTTCATCAGAACAAAAAGTAGCGCTGGGCCAGCGGCAGGCTGGCGACGGGATCGCAGCGAAGTTCGCGACCGTCGGCCTTCACGGTGTAGGTCTCGGGATCGACCTCGATCTTCGGCAGGGCATCGTTCCAGAGAAGATCGCGCTTGGTGACGGTGCGGGTGCCGCGGACGGCGACGAGCCGCTTCGAGAGGCCGAGGTCGGTGAGGGTGCCGCCAGCAAGGGCAGCCTCGCTCACGAACGTGACGGAAGTGGCGCTACGGGCGCGGCCGTGGGCGGCGAACTGGGGCCGGTAAATCGTGGGCTGCGGCGTGGGGATGGACGCATTCGGGTCGCCCATGTTCGCGCAGGAAATGAGGCCGCCCTTGAGAATGATCTCGGGCTTCACGCCGAAGAACGCGGGCTTCCAGAGGACGAGGTCGGCGAGCTTGCCGACTTCGATGGAGCCGATCTCGTGGGCGACTCCGTGGGTGCGGGCGGGATTGATCGTGTATTTGGCGAGGTAGCGAAGAGCGCGGAAGTTGTCGGCGGCGGAGTGCGCGGACGGGCCGCCCTCGAGCTTGCCGAACTGCGTCTTCATCTTGTGCGCGGTCTGCCACGTGCGCGTGATGACTTCGCCGATGCGCCCCATGGCCTGGCTGTCGCTGGACATCATGGAAATCGCGCCGAGGTCGTGAAGGAGGTCCTCGGCCGCGATGGTCTCGCCACGGATGCGGGATTCCGCGAACGCGACGTCCTCGGGGATGTTCGAGTCGAGATGGTGGCACACCATGAGCATGTCGAGATGCTCGTCGATGGTGTTGACCGTGTAGGGGCGGGTGGGATTCGTCGAGGAGGGCAGGACGTTCGCCTCGCCGCAAACGCGGATGATGTCGGGGGCGTGACCGCCGCCCGCGCCCTCGGAATGGTAGGTGTGGATCGCGCGGCCCTTGAACGCGGCGAGCGTGGCCTCGACGAAGCCGGCCTCGTTGAGCGTGTCGGTATGGATCGCGACCTGGACGTCGAACTCGTCGGCGACGCCGAGGCAGGTGTCGATCGCCGCGGGCGTGGTGCCCCAGTCTTCGTGCAGCTTCAGGCCCATCGCGCCGGCGCGCACCTGTTCGCGGAGCGGCTCCGGCGTGGAGCAGTTCCCCTTGCCGAGGAAGCCGAGGTTGACGGGATAGTGCTCCGCGGCCTCGAGCATGCGGCGGATGTTCCAGGCGCCGGGCGTGCAGGTGGTCGCGTAGGTGCCGGTGGCGGGACCCGTGCCGCCGCCGATGAGCGTGGTCGTGCCGCTGGCGACGGCGTGCTCGATCTGCTGCGGGCAGATGAAATGGATGTGCGTGTCGATGCCGCCGGCCGTGACGATACAGCCCTCGGCGGCGATCACCTCGGTCGCGGCGCCGATCGTCATCGTGACGTCGCTCTGGATGCCGGGATTCCCCGCGTGGCCGATGCCGACGATGCGGCCATGCTTGATGCCGATGTCGGCCTTGATGACGCCCTGGACCGCGTCGAGGATGAGGGCATTCGTGATGACGAGGTCGGGGCACTCGGCGTCGAGCGCGAGCGAGGACTGGCCCATGCCGTCACGGATGACCTTGCCGCCGCCGAACTTCACCTCGTTGCCGTAGCCGCCGTTCTCGAGGATGAGATCGCGCTCGACCTCGATGAAGAGTTCGGTGTCGGCGAGGCGGACCTGGTCGCCAACGGTGGGGCCGAACATCTCGGCGTAGAGCTCGCGGGTGAGTTTCATGAGGATTTTTTCACCACCAAGGCACCAAGACACCAAGGAATATGAAGATTCATAGGGCGATGCGTTTGAGGCCCTGCTTGATCAGCGGGACGTTGAAGTTGATCAGGAAGGCGAGGTGGAGACCGGAGAGTTTGAGGTAGGTGAGGGCTTGGGCGTGGTGGACGGGGAGAAGAGATTCCACCGTCTTGATCTCGATGATGATTTGGCGTTCGACGACGAGGTCGAGACGGAGGCCCGCTTCGAGTTCCAAACCTTCATAGACGATTGGCAGTGCGACTTGTCGCTCGAAGGTCAGACCACGGCGGTGGAGTTCGTGGGCGAGGCAGACCTCGTAAACCGATTCCAAAAGACCGGGGCCAAGCGATTGATGCACCTTGAACGCGGCATCGACGATCTGAGAGGCGATTTCATCCACCTCCGAAACTCTTGGTGCCTTGGTGTCTTGGTGGTTCAAAGCTTCCCGTTGATGAGGCCGTTGAGGCCGTAGACTTCGCGGGTGCCGGCAAGGGCGACGAGGTCGACCTCGCGGGTGTCGCCGGGTTCGAAACGCACCGCGGTGCCGGCGGGGATGCGCAGGCGGAAGCCGCGGGCGGCGGCGCGGTCGAAATCGAGCGAGGGATTGACCTCGAAGAAATGGAAATGGCTGCCGATCTGCACCGGGCGATCGCCGCGGTTCGAGACGGTGATCGTCTTCACCTCGAGGCCGATGTTCGCCTCGTGCGGTTCGGTCTTCGCGAGGATGTATTCGCCCGGGATCATGAGTTTTGAACCATCAAGGCACCAAGACACCAGGAAAGGCGGAGGAAGGAATATTTTATCTCATCCCTTGGTGCCTTGGTGTCTTGGTGGTGAATCTTCATCGGATCGGATTGTGAACGGTAACGAGTTTCGTGCCGTCGGGGAAGGTGGCCTCGGCCTGCACCTCGTGGATCATTTCCGGCACGCCCTCCATGACGTCCTCGCGCTTGAGGATCGTGGTGCCGTAGCTCATGAGGTCGGCCACGCTGCGGCCGTCGCGCGCGCCCTCGAAAATCTCGTAGGTGATGATGGCGACGGACTCGGGGTAGTTGAGTTTGAGGCCGCGTTGCTGGCGGCGGCGGGCGAGGTCGGCGGCGACTACGACGAGGAGTTTTTCCTGTTCGCGCGGGCTCAGATGCATGCGATGTAGATCACACGGTGAGGTGGGTTTTGACAACTTCGTCCGTCAGGTCCGCGACGGTGCCATTCGCGACCACGGCGCCGCGGTCGAGGATGGCGAAGTTGTCGGCGAGTTCCTTGCAGAAATCGAGATACTGCTCGACGAGCAGGATGGTCATCGATTTCTCGCTGTGGAGCTGGGCGAGAGCGGTGGCGATCTCGTCGCCGAGCACGGTGCCCTCGTGTGGCCCCTGTTTGCGGACGTCGTCGAAGGTGGTGGAGAGTTTTTCGAACGCGGCGGAGTCCTTGTGCGAACCGACGCGGCGGAGGGCGTTGATCTCGTCGGCGAGCTGATCGAGGAGCTCGGGCTTCGGATAATCGATCTCGGCGCGGAGCTTCTTGAGCGTCTGCGCGGCCTCGGCGAGGAGGCCGGGCTCGTTGTGGTGGCCGCCACGGCGGAGGAGTTTGATGGCGTCGCCGATCTGGTCGATGATGTTCGGCTGGATTCCCTCGGTGGGCTCGTCGAGGAGGAGGAGCGACGGCTCCGTGAGCAGGGCACGCCCGATGGAGAGCTGCTGCTGCTGGCCGCCGGAGAGCATGCCCCCCTTGCGGGCGAGGAAGTCCTTGAGGATCGGGAAAAGCGCGTAAACGCGCTCGACGGCACGTTTCGGGTTCTTGCCCTGCGCGGTCGCGCCGATGAAGAGGTTCTCCTCGACGGTGAGGTGGGGGAAGATGCCGCGGCCCTGCGGAACGTAGCCGATGCCGGCCCGGGCGCGCATTTCTGCGGGGAGCCGGGAGATGTCCTCGCCGTTGAAGACGATGCGGCCGGCGTTGGGCCGGTGAATGCCGATGATGGATTTCAGCGTGGTCGTCTTGCCGACGCCGTTGCGACCCATGAGACAGAAGACCTGATTCGTGGGGATGTCGAGGTCGACCCCGCGAAGGATCCGCGAGCCATCAAGGGAAACCTGGAGATTTTCAATCTTGAGCATGGAATCAGTGTTTCTTTTTGCGGCCGAGGTAGACTTCGATCACGCGTTCGTCGGCCTGGACTTCGTCGAGGGTGCCGTCGCAGAGGACGTGTCCCTGGTGGAGGACGGTGACCTTGCTGCCGAGCTGGCGGACGAAAACCATGTCGTGTTCGATGACGATGATGGTGTGCTTGCCGACGAGGCTGAGGAGGAGCTCGCCGGTCTTGGCGGTTTCCTCATCGGTCATGCCCGCGGCGGGCTCGTCGACGAGGAGGAGCTGGGCGTTTTGCGCGAGGAGCATGCCGATCTCGAGCCACTGCTTCTGGCCATGGGCGAGCGTGCCGGCCTTCACCTCGGCGCGGTCCTTGAGGCCGATGGTCTCGAGGACTTCGTAGATGCGCTCCTTCTGCGCGGGCTTCACCCGGCCGAAGATCGAGGGCCAGACGCCGCGGCTGCCTTCGAGGCCCATGAGGACGTTCTCGAAGACGGTGTGGTCGCTGTAGACGCTGGGTGTCTGGAATTTGCGGCCGATGCCGAGGCGGTAGATCTCGTATTCACGCAGCTTCGTGAGCGGAGTGCCCTGGTATTCGATCTTGCCGACATCCGGCCGGGTGCGGCCGGTGATGAGGTCGAGAAAGGTGCTCTTGCCAGCGCCGTTTGGGCCGATGATCGTGCGCATCTCCCCCTTATCGAGGTAGAAGTTGAGATCGTTGATCGCCTTGAAACCGTCGAAACTCTTGGTGACGCCTTCGGCGGTGAGCAGGAAGTCCTGGTTCATTTCGTTTCCTCCACGGGAGTGTTGGTGGGTGCGGGTGCGTCGGGTTCCCGGGAGTTCTTGTAGCGGCGCCAGATGTCCATCACCTGGCCGGGGATCCCAACGATGCCCTTCGGCATGAAGAGCACGACGATGACGAACATGCCGCCGAGGAAGATCGGCCAGTAGGCGGGGTAGGCCTGGCTGGCCCAGCTCTTGAGGGCGTTCACGACGATGGCGCCAACGACCGGGCCGAGCAGCGTGGCGCGGCCGCCGACGGCGACCCAGACGACGGCTTCGAGGGATTTGGCGGGCTCCATCTGGCTGGGGTTGATGATGCCGACCTGCGGGACGTAAAGGGCACCCGCGACGCCGGCGATCATTCCCGCGACGACGAACACGAAAAGTTTGAAATTCGCGGCCGCGTAGCCGGAGAAGAGCACGCGGTTTTCGCTGTCGCGAATGGCGCGCTGGACTTTTCCGAATTTCGTGAGCGTGAGCCAGCGGCAGAAGGCATAGACAACGACCAGGGCGACCGCCGAGGCGATGTAGAGCGCACGCTGGGTTTCCACGCTGCCGAGCTGCGCTCCGAAGAGCGTCTTGAAATCGGTGAAGCCGTTGTTGCCGCCGAGGGTGAGCTCGTTGCGGAAGAAGAGCAGGCAGGCTGCGTAGGTGAGCGCCTGGGTGAGGATCGAGAAATAGACGCCCTTGATGCGGGAGCGGAAGGCGAGGTAGCCGAAGATCAGCGCCACGAGGCCGGGCACCCAGAAGACGGCGCCGATCGCGAACCAGACATTGTAGAATGGCTCCCAGTGGATCGGCAGCTTGTTGTAGCCGAGGAACACCATGAAGTCGGGCAGGTCGCTCTTGTATTGGCCCAGCTTGCCGATCATCAGCATGAGGTGCATGCCGAGGGCGTAGCCGCCGAGCGCAAAGAAGAGCATCTGGCCGAGGCTCAGCAGGCCGGTGTAGCCCCAGAGCAGGTCGATGCTCATCGCGACGATCGCGAGGCAGAGATACTGGCCCCAGAGGTTGATGTTGAAGTTGCTGACGTGCAGCGCGCTTCCGTCCGGCGTGAAGGCGTTGAGCGCCGGCACGATGAAGATGAGCACCGCGGCAAAGAGGGCCGCGATGAGGATTTCGATTTTGGAGACCTCGGATTTCATCGGTTCAATTTTCAAGGCCGCGTCCCTTCGTGGCGAAGAGGCCGGATGGCTTCCACTGGAGGAAGAGGATGATGGCCACGAGCACGAGCACCTTGCCGATCACCGGGTTGCGGAGCAGCGTCTGAAGAATCTGGTCGGTGGTGCCGATGCCCAGCGCGGAGATGACCGTGCCGATGAGGTTGCCGACGCCGCCCACGACGACGACCATGAAGGAGTCGACGATGTAGGTCTGACCGGTGCTCGGGCCGATGTTGCCGATCTGCGAGAGGAACGCGCCAGCGAGGCCGGCGAGGCCGCAACCGAAGGCGAACGTGAGCATGTTGATCTTCTCGGTGCGGACGCCCATGCAGGAGGCCATGTTGCGATCCTGCATGACGGCGCGAATGAGCAGGCCGAGCGGCGTTTTTGCCAGCAGGAGCGAGGTTCCGATGACGATGACGATGGCGAAGCCGATCACGAACACGCGGTTGTAGTTCATGATGACGTCGCCGACCGAGAAGCTGCCGAGCAGCCAGGCGGGCGAGTAGACCGGCGCGTTCGCGGGGCCGAAGACGAGACGGAAGATCTGCTGGAGCACCAGGGAGACGCCCCAGGTCGCGAGGAGCGACTCGAGCGGGCGGCGGTAGAGGAACTGGATGACGCTGCGTTCGAGGAGCAGGCCGACCGCGGCGGCGCTGAAGAAGGCGACCGGCAGCGCGAAGAGGAAGTAGCTTTGATACATGCCCGAGGCCGGGTCGAAGCCGAAGCCGGGGATTCGCAGCGTGAGGCCGAAGGGCGCGAGGGAAACGCCGTTGCTGAAGACGCATTGCGTGAGGTAGGTCGCGTAGCCGCCGACGACCATGATCTCGCCGTGGGCCATGTTGATGACGCCCATGAGGCCGAAGGTGATCGCGAGGCCGAGGGCGACGACGAGGAGCACGGACCCGAGGCTGACGCCGCGGAAGATCGTGCCGAAGAAGTCGACCCAGAAGAGGTGATTATCGATGGCGACGAGCGTGGACGTGGCCGCGGCCTTCACGTCGGCGGGGGTGCCGGGGTTGTTCGCGATTGCGGTGACCATCGCCTTGCTGGGCACGGAAGTGGTCTTCTTGAGCTGCTTGAGCGCGGCGATTTTCGTCGCGGAATCGGGCGACGCCAGCTGCGTCATTGCAATGGCCTGGGTGATGGCGTCCTTCACGGAAGGATCGGTCTCGACGGCCATGCGAGCCTCGAGGATCGGCAGGGAAGTGAGAGATTGCTTCATGCCGAGCTTGAGAATGGCGCCCTTGCGGGTGTCGGGACTTGGATCGGCGAGGGCGAAGAGATCGGTGGTCGCGCGGATGGCGCGGCGGAGTTTCGAACTGGTGTCGACGGGAGTGAGGGCGCTCTCCTGGAAGGTGAGGGCGGCGCCGGAGGCGTCCGTGAGCGGTTCGCCGGTGTCGATGCGGATGGCCTTGCCCTCCTTGAGCGTGAAGGCCGTTTTGGCGCCGTCGGGCGCGGTGAAAATGTATATGCCGCCACGTTGCCAGGCTTCGAGAAGATCCTTCAGAACGGGATCGGGCGTGGAGGCGAGTCTGGCGACGAGGTCGGGCTGGGCGCTCTCTTCCGCGACGATGGCGGCGGCGAGGCCCTGCCGGGCGGCCAACTCCGGCGCATCCGCTGCGCGGGTGGCGCTGAGCGAAGAAAGGCCAAGGAACAGGACGAGGACCGCCCGGGCTTGAATGTGGAATCGTTGGAATCTCGCTTTCATGATTTTGACTTTCGAGGAGGTGAGAGGAGCGAGAGAACCAGTCCCGCTCCTCCACCATGCCTAACCAGGAACCACCCTGGAAATTTGACGGTTAGTTCTTGCCGAAGGTTCCCTTGAGGAAGGGCTCGGGGTAGACCTGCTTGAATTCCTCCACGATCTTGAACTGCCCGTCGGCCTTGGTTTCGCCGATGTAGACGTTCTTCTTCGTGTGGTGATTTTTTTCGACGGTGTTCAGGCCGTTCGGTCCTTCGAAGGTGATCTTGCCGGACTCGAGGACCTCGCGGACCTTGTCGACATCGAAGCTGCCGGCTTTTTCGACCGCGGCCTTCCAGAGGTAGACGCCGTCATAGGAGAGGACCATCGGGCTGCAGGTGACGCGGTTTTCCTTCTCGATGCCGGGGACGGTCGAGGTCTTCAGCCAGGCGAAGAAGTCGCTCTTGAATTTCGCGTTGGCGGGCGAGTCGATGCTCATGAAATAAGCCCAGCAGCCGAGCTGGCCGACGAGATCCTTGGCCGGGAGCGAGCGGAACTCGTCCTCGGAGAGGCTGAGGGAAGCAACGGGGCAGTCAGCCGCGGTGAGGCCGGCGCCGGCGAGTTCCTTGAAGAACGGGACGTTCGAGTCGCCGTTGATCGTGTTGATCACGCAGGCGTCGCCCGTGGCGGCGAACTGTTTGATCTCGGCGACGATCTGCTGGTAGTCGGTGTGGCCGAAGGGCGTGTATTTGCCGGCGGAGATGACCTTGCCTGCCTCGTCCTTGCGGAGACCGCCGCCGATGTTCTCGATCGGGACGCCCTTGCTGAGGAGATACTCGAGGAGCACGAGGTTCGTGGTCTGCGGGTAAACGTAGTCGGTGCCGATGAGGTAGAACTTCTTGCGGCCGTCCTCGAGGAGGTAATCCACGGCGGGAATGGCCTGCTGGTTCACGGCTTCGGCGGTGTAGAAAATGTTCTTCGACATTTCCTCGCCCTCGTATTGCACTGGGTAGAAGAGGAGGCCGTTGTCTTTCTCGAAGACGGGCAGCACGGACTTGCGGCTGACCGAGGTCCAGCAGCCGAAGACGACGGCGACCTTGTCGACTTCGAGGAGCTGCTTGGCCTTTTCGGCGAAGAGCGGCCAGTTCGATGCGCCGTCGACGACGACGGGCTCGATCTTCTTGCCGAGCACGCCGCCCTTGGCGTTGATCTCGTCAAAGGCGAAAAGCAGGACGTCGCGCAGCGAGGTTTCGCTGATGGCCATGGTGCCGCTGAGCGAGTGGAGGACGCCGACTTTGACAGTGTCGTCGGCGGCGTGGAGCGGAGAGAGCGCTCCGACCGACAGGCCGACGCCGGCCGCGAGCGCACTGATGGATTTGAGGAGTTTCATGAGTTTGTTGGGACGGGGTCTTTGGTTGGTGGTTTGTCAGGGAGCGCCCGCCCGAAGACGGGCGCTCCCCGATGTGGTGAGGTTAGAAGGACAGTTTGATGCCGATGTTGCCGGTCACGAAGTTGTTGGCCGGGTTGCTCGGAAGGACGTAGTTGTTGGTGTTGTAGTAGGTGATGCCGCCGTGGAGCTCCCAGCTGCCCGGGAGGTAGGGGATCGGCACGCTGCCGTTCAGGCCGAGGGCCGTGTAGGCATAGCCACCGCCGGCGCCGTGGTAATACTTGGTGCAGAAGCCCATCGCCGCGGAGGGGGTGATGGTGAGCGGCCCGATCTTGATGTTGTAGCTGAGGTTCGGGACGAAGAACGTGCCGTTCTGGCCGCCGCCGCCTTCGGCCGCGCCGGGATCGAGACGGTTGTGGAAGGTGATCGCCGGATTCAGGAACATGTTGTTCGAGTATTTCAGGATCACGTCGAGGATCTGCTCGGTCTGGCCGCCGTAGTTCCATGCCTGGTAGAGCACGGTGGCGGACAGGTCCTTGTAAGCATAGGATGCGCCAGTCCAGACATCGACTTCCTGGATCATGCCGCCGATGGACGAACGGGTGTTGTTATTGACGTCCCACCACGTGCCGACGACGAACGTCAGGCCGGGCACGGGAGTCGCCCAGGCCAGTTCCATGGACGGGTTGAAGACGCCTTTGTTCCAGTTCGTCCCTCCGCCCCAGACGTCAGCGCCGTAGGAGATGAAGTGACTGTTCAGGTCGAAGGACATCCAGCCGCTGAAGGCAGGCTTTTCCTCGACTTCCACGACGACTTCCTTCTTCGCGGCCATCTCGGTCCCGGCCTGGCAGGGCGCGTGAACGAGAAGGGCGACGGCGGCAGTCGCGACGATGCTCGATGGCAATTTTCGTAACATGGGTGTTGTTCCTTTGTTTGTTTGTTTTTTAAGGCATCCGCCCGTCGAAGGACCGGCGAATGACAAGGCGCGAACCCAGCACGAAATGCACCGCGACAGCGCTGCGAAGCAGTCTTGTCCGCGAACCGGGCAGACTATTCCGCGAATCGGGCAGACGCTCCGACTCGCCGTGCCAACTTCATCCGCGCCGGAGGAGCGACTGCAGCCGGGAGCGAGCCGCGCGACGAATTTTGACCAGCTCCGGTCGCCCGTGGATCGTCAGGTGCGCGGAATCGCGCGAGCTGACTTTCATTTCCTCGAGGTGCTCGAGATTGAGGATGAAGGAACGATCGAGGCGCACAAACTTCGTGTGGGCGAGCATGCCCTCCCACACGCCCATGGTGCGGTCGATGAGCAGAGCCTCGCCATCGAGCAGCCAGACGGTGCTGTAATTGCCATCGGCAACGATGTGCGTGATCTGCCGCACGAGCACGACGCGCAGGCCCTTGCTGGTGCGGAGGAAGACGCGGTCCTCCTCGCGCACGGCCTCCGGGGGGTGCTCGGCGTCGCTCACCCGCCGGCCGAGGCGACTGAGCGCGAGGGCGAGGCGATCCTCGAATACGGGTTTCAACAGATAGTCGATCGCGTTCACCTCGAAGGCTCGCACGGCATATTGCTCATAGGCGGTGACGAAGATGATCTCCGGCACGTGGCTGATCCGCGAAAGCAGCTCGAAGCCCGACCCTTTCGGCATCTGGAGATCGAGGAAGAGCAGCGTGGGATGGAGCGCATGGCAGGCCTCGGCGGCCTGGGCGACATTCGCGGCCTCGCCGACAATCTCCACTTCGGGGTGCGCCTGGAGTAATTCCCGCAGGTGGCTCCGGGCGGGAGCCTCGTCATCGATCAGAATGGCGCGCCACATCACGAGGGGTCCATGCGCTGGCGCAGTTCGTAATTCTGCAGCCGCACGTCGTAGTCGTGGTCCATCTGGATTTCCACGAGTGCGATGACCTCGCCGTTGCGTTCACCGATCTCGAAGCGGTGCCGGTCCGGGTAGATGGATTCCAGCCGCCGGCGGAGGTTGTCGATGCCGCAGCCGGAGGCCTGGTTCTTCTGCCAGGGCTGCGGCTCGAGCCAGTGCCCGGAGTTGCAGACCTCGATGCGCAGCGCGTGGGGGCTCGTCTCCGCAGCGATACGCAGTCGCAGCGGCATCTCGCTGGTCTCGCGACCATACTTGATCGCGTTTTCGACGAGAGGCTGGACGATCACGCCGGGCACGCCGGCCGAGCGGGCCATCGGGCTGACGGCGAGTTCGAGCACGAGATCGCCTTCGAAGCGCGATTTTTCGACCTCGAGGTAGCTCGAGATGGCGTCGATCTCCGCGCCGAGCGAGACGAAACCCTCGTGGCGGCACGCCAGCGAGTAGCGCAGGTAGTCGGAGAGGCCCTTCACCAGCGCGGTGACCTTGGGATTCCCGCGGCCTTCGCTGAGGATGGTGTTGAAGGCATTGAAGAGGAAGTGGGGGTTCGTCTGCGAGCGGAGCATCTGCAGCTCTGCGTCGTGGCGCAGGCGCTCCGCGTCGACGAGCTGCCGCGTCTTTTCCCGGGTTTCGAGCAGGGCCTGGATCGAGAAATACAATCCGCTCCACGCCACGAAGAGCAACGTGCGGAGGCAGAAGATGTAACCGGTGTAGTTTGCCTCGGACACGTGGAGAGCGTTCGCGCCGACGAATTTCTCGACTTCGAGGAAAATCAGGGAGTCCAGCCCGGCGGCGAGGACGGAGATCGCGACCATCAGCGGTGCGAGCACCCATGCATCGAACCGCCGGATGTTCGTCCGCCGATAGATCTCGCGCAGGCCGATCGTGAGCAGAAAGCCGATGAACTCCTGCGTGAGGCCCATCCAAAGGCCTGTCGAGATCGAGGTGTAGTGATAGAAATGGAGCGGGAGCGCCCAGATCGTCCATCCCGCGAATCCGAGAATCTGGAAGCGCCAGAATGGGGGCGTCCGGTCCAGAATGGCTCTCCGCAGGCTGCCTTTTCGCGGCTGCCAGTATTGAACGAGATCGCCGAAATAGGTGATGGGGAGGTTCAAGATCGAAAATGCGTCCGGCGGAGGGGCCGCATGTTTCGTGCCTGATGAAATAAATTTTCAGCGCCCTCTGCCGCCCGCTTCGCCTTCGTCGATCCGGGCGGCGAGATCGAAGTCGAGATGCGTGACGCCGCCGCGACTGTGGGTGGCGAGCCGGAGCGTGACCTTGTTCCAGCGAATGTCCACGTCGGGATGATGATTCGCGGCCTCGGCCAGCGGGGTCACCCGATTCACGAACGCCACCGCGGCGACGAAGTTCTCGAACGCGAACGTCCGCACGATTTCGGAGCCCTCGCGGCGCCAGTCCGGAACGCCGGGCAGGCGTCTGGCGATTTCATCCTCGGAAAGAAGGGCGGGCACGATCTCAGGGTAAAAGAAACCCTTTGCCCGGGCAAGGGGCCTTGTGTAGCCTGCCGAGTTCCCAACCCCGCACTTTTCTCATGGGCAAAATTTACAACAACATCGTCGAAACCGTCGGGCGCACGCCGCTCGTGAAACTCAACCGCGTGACCGCCGGCCTGCCTGCGACGATTGCGCTCAAGTGCGAGTTCTTCAATCCGCTCGGCAGCGTCAAGGACCGCATCGGTTCCGCGATGATCGAGGATGCGGAGTCGAAGGGGCTGATCAACGAGCACACGCTTATCGTCGAGCCGACCAGCGGAAACACGGGCATCGCGCTCGCGTTCGTCGCCGCGGCGAAGGGCTACAAGCTCGTGCTCACCATGCCCGAGACGATGAGCCTCGAGCGCCGCACGCTGCTCGCGATGCTGGGTGCGAAACTCATTCTCACGCCGGGTGCCGAAGGCATGAAGGGCGCCATCGCGAAGGCCGAGCAGATCGTTGCCGAGAATCCGAATGCCTGGATGCCGCAGCAGTTCAACAACCCCGCGAATCCTGCGATCCACCAGAAGACGACCGCCGAGGAAATCTGGGAGGACACCGCCGGCGCCATCGACATTCTTGTCGCGGCCGTCGGCACCGGTGGCACGGTCACGGGCGTGAGCGAAGTTCTCAAGACCCGCAAGGCCGATTTCAAGGCCGTCGCGGTCGAGCCGAAGGATTCTCCGGTCATCACGCAGACCCGCAACGGCGAGACGGTGAAACCCGGTCCGCACAAGATCCAGGGCACCGGCGCGGGCTTCGTTCCGAACAACCTGCATCTCGCCGCGATCGACGAGGTCGTTACGGTCAGCAACGACGACGCCTTTGCCATGGCGCGCCGCCTCGCGAAGGAGGAAGGCCTGCTCGTCGGCATCAGCACCGGCGCGAATGTCCACGCCGCGATCGAGATTGCGAAGCGTCCGGAGAACGCCGGCAAGCTCATCGTCACCGTCGCCTGCTCGACCGGCGAGCGTTACCTCAGCACCGCTCTTGCCGAGGAAGCTCGCGCGCAGGTCGGCGCCTAGAATTTTTCCCGCACATGGCCACGCCGAAAAGTCTGCCGGTCGCCCCGGCTTCCGACGAACCCGAATACGAAATCGATTCCTTCGAACTGCTCTGGGAGAAGCACAAGACCCGGATCATTGCCGGCGCGGTGGCGCTGGTGGTGGTGATCGTCGCGGTCTTCGCGTGGTTCATCATTGGAAACGCCCGCGCGAGCGCGGCCGAGGCCGCCTTTGCGGCCGCGCAGACGCCGGCCGACTACCGCGCGGTCGTGGAAAAATACGGGTATTCGCCCGTGGCTGGTGACGCGTCGCTCCTGCTCGCCGCGTCCCTGCGCACCGAGAAGAAATACGACGAGGCGAATTCCATCCTCGATGCCTTCATCAAGGCGCAGCCGAAACATCCCTTCGTGCCGCTCGCCCGCATTGCCGTCGCCGAGAATCTCGCGCTGAGCGGCAAGGTTGCCGATGCGGCGACCGCTCTCGAGACGCTCGCGCAGACCGACAGCGCCTCGTTCGCCGCGCCCTACGCGCTGTGGACGGCGGCCGAGCTGAAGGCCGCGCAGGGCCAGCGCGAAGCCGCGGTGCGGGCCTATCGCGAATTGCAGAAGACGTTCCCGACGAGCGTTTCCGCGCAGGTGGCTGCGCCGATGGCCGAGGCGCTTGCCGCGGTGGTCGAGCAGCCGGCGGTGTCGCCGACGCCGAAGCCCTGACCGGCTGCGAGGTTCAGGCGCCCCAGCCGAAGGACAGGCGGGGCTGCCAGCCGGGAACCACGCGCACGGCGGGTTTCGGAGACGAGACCAGGGCCGGCTCCGTCAGGGCGGTGGAAATTTCCACCGAGCCCGCGTAGTGGCCGCCCTTGTCCACGATCAGCGATCGGGAATGGATGTCGCCATCGAGTCCGCCGTGGCGACCGATGTGGATGCGGCCGGCGCATTGAACGTCGGCCTCGATCTCTCCGCGAAGGAGGACTTCATCCGCGTAGATCGTGTAGAGGAAGCGAAGATTGGTGCCGCGGTCGATCAGGAGACGGCGGGTGCGGATCTGCGCACGGCAGATGCCCTCGCCGCGCAGGCGCAGGGTGCCGTCGCAGGTGACCTTGCCGGCAATGCGGCCTTCCACAAACGCGTGACCGCAGGTGACGCGGGTGGCGTTGAGAAAGCCTTCGCGGCCGATGTGCACCGTGCCGCGGGTTTGCACGATGCGGGTGCTGTGCCCGGTGATTTCGATGTTGTGAAGATCGATCATCGCCCCGCAGGCGGGACAATGCGCAGAGGGCGAGTGCGCCGGCACATGGTGCCGGTGATCGCATTCGGGGCAGGAAACCGTGCGACGGCGCTGGACGACTCGAAGTTGCCGGACAAGTCGTTCGGCGAGCGCCGGACGAGGGGAGGTGGCCATTGCCGGCTGCGGCGCGACCGAGAAATGGTCGCCGCAGCTTCGACAATAGGTAGAAATCAACTCCCGCGGCTCGAGCTGGGTCGAGCCGCAGTGAGGGCAGCTGATGGGAACCTTTTTGGCGCTCCCGAACATCGCTGAATGTGCCTGCCGGAGCAGGCGGGCGGACTAGGCCGCGACGGGCTGCTTGCGCGCCTCGGGAGAGGGAGCAACGGGACCGCTGGGCTGCTTGATGTTGGCTTTGTTCGGGGTGACTTCGGATTTACCGATGAAGGTTGCGCCTTCCTCGATGATGATGCGGGTGGCCTTGAGGTCGCCGGTGAGCTGGGAGCTGGCCTTGAGTTCGGCCTTCTCGGTGACGGTGATGTTGCCAAAAACGGTGCCGTGGACGGTGACCGACTTGGTCTTCACCTCGCCGCGGACTTCTGCGTTCTTGCCGATCACGAGGGTGCCTTCGGAGAGGATCTCGCCTTCAACCTTGCCGTCGAAAATGAGTTCGTTCTCGAATTTGATCGTGCCTTTGATTTCGACGTCGTTCGCGAGGACGTTCTTCGCTGCGCCGCCGGGGATGGGTTCTGCCATGGGTCTTTGGGCCAAATTGTTGAGGTTCATGAGAGTGTTTAGCGCACGCTAGCCTTCGAGTTTCCGCTGTCAATCGTTTCCATCGGGGGAGGCCAATTCCTCCGCCGGATAGGTCCAGATCTCACTGAGCGTCGGGTGATAGTGGGGAATCGCGGCGAGCTGGGCGGCCGTGGCGCGGAAGTGCATGGCGACCACGATTTCGTGAATGAGATCGCTCGCGTGGGGGCCCACGACGGCGCCGCCGAGGATTTCGCCGGTCGCGGCATCGGTGATCAATTTCACGAAGCCCTCGGTCTCGCCCATGATGAGGGATTTTCCGTGGTCGTCGAACGGATAGGTCGCGACGCGGATTGGGCCGCGCGCGCGGGCGGCAGCCTCGTTCAATCCGACGGTGGCGACCTGCGGCTCGGTGAAGACCGCGTAGAGGTTGAGGCGGTCGTCGATCGCTTCCAGCGGTTCGCCTTTTTCCGCGAGAAGCCGGGCGGCGTTGCGTGCGGCGATCTCGCCCTGCTGCACCGCGATGTGGACGACCTCGTGCGGGCCGCAGCAATCGCCGCCGGCGAAGATGTGCGGCTGGCTTGTCTGTTGATGCGCGTTGGTTTCGAGCCGATGCTCTGGCCCGGCGATGCCGGCCGCGGCAAGCCCGAGTTTGTCGAGGTTGGGCCGGCGGCCGAGGGCGTTGAGAATCTCCGCGCATGCGATGGTGTGCATCTCACCGGCCTTCTCGAAGACGATGCGCCGGCCTTCCGCGGTGCGTTCGATCCCGTGAATGTGGGTGCCGGTGAAGATCGTGATGCCGCGTTTGCGCAGCGCATCCTCGAGCGCGTGGGCAATGTCGGGATCGGACCCCGTGAGGAGCTGCGGGCCGCGTTGAATGATCGTGACGGCAACGCCAAGCGCCGAGAAATAATGCGCCATCTCGAGCGCGACGGGGCCGGCGCCGAGCACGGCGAGCGAGCTGGGCAGCGTGGTGAGTTCCAGCGCATCGTCGCTCGTGAGAGCGGCGGCTTCCGCGAGGCCGGGAACGGGCGGAGTCTGGATCACGGAGCCCGTGGCCACGAGAAAACTGCGCGCGGTGATCGGGCGATCCGGCTCGCCGGGCCAGCGGACAACCACCGAATGCGGGCCGACGAATTCCGCGAGGCCGCGCACGAAATCGAAGGCGCCGGACTCGATCTGCCCGCGGCGGTAGTCCGCGAAATCCCTGATGAAATGGTGCTGCCGGGCGACGATCTCCTCCGCGTGCGCCTCGAGGCCAGTGGCGCGCAGTCCGAATTCCTTCGCGCGGCGGAGCGTGAGCATGCGGTTGGCGGACTCGATGAGCGCCTTGCTCGGCATGCAGCCGCGGAGAATGCACAGACCGCCGATTTTCTCTCCGCCCTCGATGAGCAGGGTCTTCAGGCCGAGCCCAATGGCGGTGCGGGCCGCGGCGTAACCGGCGCTCCCGCCGCCGATGATTGCAAAGTCATAGTCCATCGCGCTTCAC
>DATCRI010000035.1 GCA_036569045.1 Chthoniobacterales bacterium
CTCCTGCGCCATGCGATCTCCCGCCGCATTCCGAATCTCCCCTTCGAGGAACACCCGTCGCTCGGCCACCTTCGCGGTGTAGAGATTGTCGATCTCGGCCAGTTCGGCCTTCTTCGCATCGGTCAGTTTCACGGCCGGCTCCTTCGCCGCGAGGCGCTCCATCGAAAGTTCGTAAGCGGATTTCATGGCGTCACCTTGCTCGGACGTTCGCGCGAAATGAAGCCTCTTTCCGCTTTGCCCGTTTGCCCGCGCCCCTCAAAGTGACGCCCGATGGCCACCGATCTCCGACTCATCAGCACCGATTTCGACGGCACCCTCATCCAGCCTCATTTCGACGGTCGCTGCCAGCCCGCGTTCGCCGCCGCCCTCGCCGATTTCAAAGCCGCCGGCGGCCATTGGGCGATCAACACCGGCCGTTCGCTCGAGCACATCATCGAGGGCGTCACCCTCTTCGCCGCCCCCTTCGAGCCCGACTACGTGCTCACCCACGAACGCGAGATCTGGCACCGCGATTCGGACGGCGTCTGGCGCGACTACGGCGACTGGAATCGGATCTGCCGCGAGCGCCATGCCGCACTCTTCCAGCAGGCAAAGGACATCTTCCGGCGCGTGCGCGAAGTCCTCGCCGGCGCGCACGACGTCAATCTCATCGAGGAAAATGGCGTCCCGAGCGGCCTCATCACCGCGGACGAAGCCGCCATGGATCGCGTCGCCGCCCTCCTCGATTCCCTCCGCGGCGAAGTGCCCGACTTCCATTACCAGCGCAACACGATCTACCTGCGCTTCTGCCACGCCGCCTACGACAAGGGGACCGCCCTGGCCGAACTTTGCCGCATCGCCGGATTCGCCCGGGAGGAAGTCTTCGCCTCCGGAGATCACTACAACGACCTCCCGATGCTCGACGGCCGCTTCGCCGCGCACGTCGCCTGTCCCGCCAACGCGATTCCCGAGGTGAAATCCGCCGTCCTCGCCGCCGGCGGCGCCGTGGCGAGTGCCTCGTTCGGCGACGGCACCGCCGAGGCTCTCGTCGCCGTCCGACGGGAAATTAGCCAAAAAAAACCGGCGGCCGTTTCATGACGACCGCCGGAAAACTAAGAGAGTCTTTTCCTGAAGGAAGAGCTGCGACGCTTCACTTACGCCGCTTTGTAAGCATAACGAGCCTCTCCAACCTTCGAGATCTCGGGAAGCTTCTTGCCCGTGGTGCTGAACCACACGTGCACGTTCTGGTTCTTCACTCCGAGCGTGGACGAAATATCTTTTACCGAGATCCCTTCAGGGCCGGCCGCAGAAAGCAGCTTGATGATGTCGCCCTTGAGCGCACCGCGCTTGCCCGTCGATGCAGGCTTGGCGGCCTTGGGAGCTTTGGGAGCTTTCGCAGCCTTGGGGGCCTTTTCCTTTTTGACCTTGGGAGCCTTCGCGGCGGCCTTGCCGGGAGGACGTCCGCGGCGCTTGCCGGCCGCCGGAGCGGCCTTTGCCACAGGCGCCTTGCCCATGCCAAGACCGGAAATACGCGCGTCGATCGCTTCGACCTGCTTGTGCAAAGCGGCCTTCAACTCGCTGAGTTTGAGGAGTTCACGAAGAAGGGCCGGTGTTAGTTTGGAAAGATCCATGGCTGATAACTAATCAGGACTTAGCATTTTGCAAAGCACTATTTAATGATTATTCAATGAGTCTAATTCCCGACATTTCGGCCTGGACCTTCGACCTCGACGAGGACGCCGGCCCTCCTTGCCTTGATTCCGTCGAGGAAATGCGCGCAAACGGCATCTCCAACCCATTGATGCGCAGTCGTTACCAGAGAACACGCTCCCTCGTCCGCCGCGTTCTCGCCGAACGCCTCGGCCTCTCGCCGCTGGAAATTCCGCTCGAGATTGCCCCCGGCGGCAAGCCTCAGCTAACACCTCCCGCCAATCTCCATTTTTCGATTTCCCACTCCCGGAACTTTCTCGTAATCGCCGTTTCCCCGGTTCCCATCGGCGTCGACATCGAGCTTCTTCGACCACGCGACAATACCCGCGCCCTCGCGGAACGTTTCTTTTCGAAAAACGATTTCGCCACGCTCGAAGGCCTGCCTCCGGCGCAGGTCGACGAGGCGTTTCTGCATCAGTGGGTTGCCAAGGAAGCCGCGCTCAAGGCCGCTGGAATCGGCCTCGGCGACGCCCTGCGCCACGCGGAGTGCCAGTTCAAGGACCGCTCGATTCACGCCGTTTCCTGGCCGGGTCACTGCGCGAAAGTCACCCCGTTCACGCGTCCCGGGGGCATCGTGGGAGCCTTTGCCTGGTTCGGAGAAGAAGCGGCCGACATCCGCTGGATGAACGGAGTCGTCGGTATTAGTTAAGCGGAAAAACTCTCTCCGCAGGAGCAATGGGCGACGGCATTGGGATTCGTCACCTTGAACCCTCCCTTTTGCAGGTCGTCACTAAAGTCGAGTTCCGAGCCGCTCACAAACAGGGCGCTCTTCGGATCGATCACCACGCGCACCGCGCTGGACTCCACCATGATGTCGCGATTTGCCGGGCCATCCACGAGGTCCATCTTGTATTGAAGTCCGGAGCAGCCGCCGCCAATCACCGCGACGCGGAGCGCCCCGTGCTCGGCCCGCCCCTGCCGCTCCAGAAGACCACGCAGCTTTTTGCTGGCCGCTTCGGTGATGCGGATCAGCTTTTCGTTGCCCATTCGATATTGAACGGCGGACTCCGTGGCGGCGGTCATGGGTTTCCACGCTACCCGCAAGCCGACGTCGCATCAAGCGGTCGCTGCAACGTCCCAGACGATCATTAGGATGCGCTTTCAGGAAATTCTCTCACAACGTCTCTCGCGGCGGTGCGATTGCGAAACCTCGGAAACTGGTGCATAAGGATGTCGTCTCACGTGGCGGCCGGCCGGCTCCCGGAGGTCTCCCTCATCTCATGCGAATCATCCTGGCAGCCACCGGCGCAAGCGGCGCGATCTACCTGCAGCGTCTGCTCGACCATCTCGAGCGCGATGGCGGCCACGAGCTTCATCTCGTCCTGAGCGCCTACGCCCGGCAGGTCGTGAAGGAGGAACTCGGCGCGCTGCGGTTGCCGGCGGGCGTCGTCGAGCACTCCGACAAATCGATGAATGCCCCGTTCGCCAGCGGCTCGGCGAAGTTCGACGCGATGGTCGTCGTGCCCTGCTCGATGGGCACGCTCGGACGGATCGCCGCAGGCACCAGCGAGTCCCTCATTCTCCGCGCCGCGGACGTCTTCCTTAAAGAACGGCGGACGCTGATCCTCGTGCCCCGCGAGACGCCATGGAACCTCATCCACGCGCGCAATGCCGTCACCGTGCTCGAGGCCGGGGCGCGGCTGCTGCCAGCGATGCCGTCGTTTTACAGCCGCCCCGAGACGCTCGAAGCCGCGACGGACACCGTCGTGTGGCGCATTCTCGACCAGCTTGGAATCGAAGCGCCGAATGCCTGTCGCTGGCGGGAGCCCATTTCGGACTGAGTTTCCTCTGGGGCGAATTTCCGAGAACGACCATCGACAGTTCTCGGTGCGATAGATAGTATTCCAGCGCTCCTCCGGGCAAAGCCACGGCTCAAGCTGCCGGAGCAAAAGATGTCGTGAAGCCTGACCTTCAAAACTCAGTCGGCCTGAACGCCGCCCAACTCCGCCGGATTCTCAGAGAACCGGAGTTCTTCCAACTCGTCTTCAACGCCCTGCCGCTCCAGATCGCCGTGAAGAGCACGCGCGAGGAAAACTTCGGCGAGTTTCTGCTTTGGAACCGCGTGGCGGAAGAGTGGACCGGATTGAGCGCGGCCGAGGTGATCGGGAAGAACGATTACGATTTCTTTCCCCGCGAGCAGGCGGATTTTTTCATCGAGAAGGATCGCGAGGTCGTGCGCACCGGGCAGTCGGTCGACATCCCCGAAGAGCTCATCCAGACTCGCACCCGCGGCCCTCGCCATCTGCACACGATCAAGACGCCGATCTTCGACGAGACCGGCGAACCTCTCGCCTTGCTGGCCGTCTCGGAGGACATCACCGACCGCAAGCGGACCGCGGACGAACTCACGACCGCACTGCGTCGCCTCGGCGAGGAGCGCAATCTTTTCCAGTCCCTCCTGAATCACCTCCCCGTTTGCGCCTTCGCCAAGAGCGCGCTCCCGGAGAACTTCGGGACGTATATTCTCTGGAATCGCGTGATGGAGGAACTTCACGGCAAGCCGGCCGGAGAGGTGCTCGGGCATACGACAAGGGGAGCGTTCGATGCCAGGACCGCGGAGATTTTCGATCGTCAGGATCGCGAGGCGATCGAGACCGGCAAGGTCGTGGAGGTGCCGCTGCAGGCCGTGGAATACGCCCGCGCCGGAAAGCGACTCGTGCGGGCGATCAAGGCGCCCGTTTTTGCCGATGACGGCTCGCCGATGGCCGTCGTCGGGATCGCCGAGGACATCACGGATCGCATTCACAGCGAAGCCGAGCGTGCCCGGGCGACGGACATGCTGCGACAGGTGACGAACCGCGTGCCCGGCGCCATCTATCAACTCATCCAAACCCCCGCCGGCATTTGGAAATTCACCTACGTGAGCGATCGCATGGAGGAAGTGCTGGGCGTGCCCAATGCCGACCTCCTGACAAACGCCCACCCGGCCTTCGAATGCGTGATCGAGGCGGACAGGCCCCGGGTCTTCGCCGCGATCGACCAGGCGCGCGCCACGCACTCGGTCCTCCAGATCGATTTTCGGATTCAACGGCGGGACGACGGCCGTCTTCGCTGGCTCGAAATCAACTCACTGCCCCAGCCGCACGAAGAAGGCACGATGTGGTTCGGCTTCGTCACCGACGTCACGGAGCGCCAGTGTGCCGAGGAGGCCCTGCGCGAGAGCGAGGAGCGGTGGAACCTCGCCCTGGCCGGCACCGAGGCCGGCGTGTGGGATTGGAATCTCCGCACCGGCGCCCTGTTCTACTCAGCCCGCTGGCAGGAATTGTTCGGCTATTCCGACGCGAAACTTCCTCCGACCGCCCGCGACCTTCTCGACCTCGTCCATCCCGACGATCGCTCCCGGGTGCGCAGCAGCACCATCGATCTCCTGCGCCGGCGCTCCGAACTTTTCCGCTGCGAATACCGCATGCGCCGCAACGATGGCAGTTACGTCTGGATCCTCGCCCACGCGAAGGCCCACTTCGATCCCGAGGGCAACGCGACGCGAATGATCGGCACGCTCATCGACATCACCGCCCGCAAGAATATCGAGGCCCAGCTCGTCGAGGCAAAGATCGCCGCCGAGAACGCGAATCGCGCAAAGGGCGACTTCCTCGCGATGATGAGCCACGAGATTCGCACGCCGCTCAATGGCGTCCTCGGCTTCACCGAATTGCTCGCAACCACCGCGCTCCAGCCGACCCAGAGCGAATATCTGCACACCATTCGCGACAGCGGCTCGAATCTCCTGCACGTGCTCAACGACATCCTCGATTACTCCAAGATCGAGTCGGGCAAGCTCACGCTGGAGAACCAACCAACATCCCTCGCCGAGCTCATTCATGCCGCCACCGAGACCTTCCGGGCCAAGGCCGCCGAGCGTAATCTCGAGCTCACCTCCGAAGTGGCCCCCGGCGCGCCCGCCATCGTCGTCGTCGACGCCCTGCGGCTGCGTCAAATCCTCGCGAACCTCATCAGCAACGCCATCAAGTTCACCACCACGGGCTCCGTCCGCGTCCGCGCCGAGGTCGCTCCCGAAAGAGCCTCGGAAGGATTCGCCGCACTCCGCTTCACGGTGGCCGACAGCGGCATCGGCATCTCTCACGACGACCTTCCGCGACTCTTCGAGCCCTTCGAGCAGCTCGATATCTCGATGGCACGCCGCTTCGGCGGCACCGGCCTCGGCCTATCCATCGTGCATCGCCTCGTCGGCATGATGGGGGGAAAAATCTCCGCCACGAGCGAGCCTGGGCAGGGAACCACCTTCACGATCGACCTCACGCTGCCCGTCCGCGACGGGAAAGCCGCCGAGACCAGGCCCGCCGCCGAGGAATCCGCGAAGGCCAGCCGCCAGGCCGCCATCCTGCTGGTCGACGACCACGCCGTGAACCGCCGCCTTGCCCGGTTGATGCTGCAGCGTCTCGGCCACGAGCCAGTCGAGGCCGCCGACGGCGAACAGGCGGTCGAACTCGCCGCCGCGAAAACCTACGACGTCATCTTCATGGACATCCAGATGCCCGGCATGGATGGCTACGAAGCCGCGCGGCTGATCCGCAATATTTCGCCAGACACTTTCATCGTCGCCCTCACCGCACACGCGCTTTCGGCGGACCGCGAGCGCTCCGCCGAGAGCGGCATGCACGCACACCTCACCAAACCCGTCCGCATGGACGATCTCCGCGCCGTGCTTGCCGAGCAATCGGCTCGGGCTTTCAAAAATCAGGACATCGGTTAGAGTGCGCCGATGATTCGCCGCCGCTCCGCGCCCGGGTGGGTCGCCAGCGTGGCGGCCGGCGGGTTGGCCGTCTGCACCGCGCTCGCCGCACCCGTCAGCTTCTCCTTCAAGAAACAGAGCGATTGGGGCCAGGGATTTGTCGGCGAGGTCGCTTTGAAAAATACCTCGGGCGACGACGTCAAGGACTGGCGCATCCGCTTCACGCTGTCGCAGGACATCAAGAGCCTCTGGGGCGCAAAAATTCTCCAGCACGAGGGCGATACCTACCTGCTCGGCCCCGAAGATTATGCCAGGCAGATCCGCCCCGGCAGTCAGATTGTCTTCGGGTTCCAGGCGATGCCAGGCAACAGCGAGGGTCCGCAAAACGTGCTTTTCCAGCCGCTCATCGCCGGAGAGGCCCCGGCGGGAAACGAAGCCACCACGGAGAGCGGCGTCACCCAGAAGCCCATCTACGCCGGCTCGCCAAACGTGAAGGCCTCCACCGCCGGCACCGAAGTGCGCTTCCGCATCGTGTCCGACTGGGGCAGCGGCTACCAGGCCGACGTGACGATCCGAAACACCGGCGACAAGCCCATCCCCGCGTGGTCGCTGCAATTCTCGCTCCCCGGCCGCATCACCGGCATGTGGAACGCCCGCATCGCCTCGATCTCGGGCGACACCGTCACGATCAACGCCGCGGACTACAATCGCACCATCCCACCCGGCGGCGAGGTTAGCTTCGGCCTGCTCGGCGCCCCCGGCGGCATCGTCGGCGGCCCGAAGAACATCGCCTTCAACGAAACCGCCGCCCCCGTTTCACCCCTTCCCACCGAGCCGCCCGTGACCCCATCGCAACCCTCCGCCCCCGGTGAATTCCCTTCCGCCGTTCACACGCCACTGCCGGGCATCCCGCACACGTTCAACTACGCCGAGGCCCTGCAAAAATCGCTTTACTTCTACGACGCCCAGCGCTCCGGTCCGCTGCCGCAGAACTTCCGCGTCAGCTGGCGCGGCGATTCTGGATTGCAGGACGGCGCCGATGTCGGTGTCGACCTCACCGGCGGTTACTACGACGCGGGCGACGGCGTGAAATTCGGCCTGCCGATGGCTGGCGCGATGACCCTTCTCGCCTGGGGCGGCATCGAATTCCAACCCGGATACGAAAAGAGCGAGCAATGGGGCGCGCTCCTCGATGCCGTGCGCTGGGGCACCGACTGGCTGATGAAGGCCCACGCCGCGCCCGATGTCTTCTACGGGCAGGTCGGCCGCGGCGACCTCGACCACGCGTATTGGGGGCCTCCGGAGGAAATGTCGATGCCGCGCCCCGCCTTCAAGATCGACTCCGACCACCCCGGCAGCGACCTCGCCGGCGAAGCCGCCGCCGCCCTCGCCGCGGCCGCGATCCTGTTCAAACAATCCGACGCCGACTACGCCGCGCGCTGCCTCGATCACGCCCGCCAGCTCTTCGCCTTTGCCGATGCCCGGCGCGACGTTTACAGCAACTCGATCGACGACGCCCGCGCCTACTACAATTCCTTCAGCGGCTATCAGGACGAACTCGCCTGGGCCGCCGCATGGCTCGCAAAAGCCACCGGAGAATCGCGCTACCTCGCCACCGCCGAGCGCATCTACCACGACGCCCTCGCGAAGACCGACTGGCACGGCACGCAATCCTGGGACGACAAGAAATACGGCGTCGCCGTCCTCCTCGCCCAGCTCACGGGCAAGCCCGAATACTTCGAGCAGGTCAACCGCTGGCTGAATTTCTGGACCGTCGGTCAGGACGGCCAGCGCGTGAAGACGACCCCCGGCGGCCTCGCCTGGCTCGACCAGTGGGGCTCCCTCCGCTACGCCGCGAACACCGCCTTCCTCGCCCTCGTCTACGCGGCCACGCCGGGCGTGAAACACGCGGACCGCTACCGCGAGTTCGCCACCCGCCAGATCCGCTACATCCTCGGCGACAATCCCCGCCGCAGCAGCTACGTCGTCGGCTTCGGCAGCAATCCGCCCCAACGCCCGCACCACCGCGCGGCCTCCGGCGTCACGAACGTCGGCGACCCCGGCCCCAATCGCCACATTCTCTACGGCGCCCTCGTCGGCGGCCCCAGCGCGCCAAGCGACGACGCCTACGTCGACGACCGCGGGAACTACATCACGAACGAAGTGGCCCTCGACTACAACGCAGGCTTCACCGGCGCCCTCGCCGCTCTCGCCGAGGAACCCGGCGGCAAACCCCTCGACGCCTTCCCACCTCCGAACCGTTAGACTTCCATGGCCAACAACGTCCTCGGCACCCCGCTCGAATGCTGCTGTGCGAATCCCGCCACCGGCTTCTACCGCGACGGCTACTGCCATACCGGCCCGGGCGATCACGGCCTGCACACCGTCTGCGTGCAGGTCACCGAGGAGTTCCTGCGCTTCTCCTACGAACGCGGCAACGATCTCGTGACGCCGCACGAGGAATGGCAGTTTCCCGGCCTGCAACCCGGCGACCAATGGTGCCTCTGCGTCGAGCGCTGGGCCGAGGCCCTCGAGGCCGGCGTCGCTCCGCCCGTGCGCCTTCACGCCACCCATGCCTCGGCGCTCGAGTTCGTCACGCTCGAAGACCTCACCGCCCACGCCGTGGACGCCTGACCCCTCCCGCCGCATGCGCGTCATCGTCATTGGAGCCGGAGCTGCCGGGCTGTGCGCCGCGGATGCCCTCGTCGCCGCCGGGCACGACGCCGAGATTTTCGAGGCCTCGGACCACATCGGCGGCCGCGTGCGTTCGCTGGAGGGCTTCGCCGACGTGCCCATCGAGCTCGGCGCCGAGGAAGTCCACGGTCCCGACAATCCCGTCGCCGACGCCGCCCGCGCCCTCGGCATGGAAATGGTCCACCACGTCACGATGGACGACATGCTGCGGCTCGACGGCGCCCTCCTTTCGCTCGACCAGGCCCAGGCCGATCCCGACGTGCGCCGCGCCTTCGACGTCATCGACTCGCTCGGCGATTACCGCGGCGAGAACTGGAGCGCCGAGGAATACCTCGTTCGCGCGCATTTTCCCCGCCGCGCCTGGCATTACCTCGACTCGCGGCTCGGCGTCGAGCACGGCACCACGCTCGACCGTCTCGCCATGCGCGGCTTTGCCGCCTACCAGCGCGGCTGGGAAGCCCGCGAGACGAACTACACCCTTCGCGGCCGCTACCTCGATCTTTTCGACCCCATTCTCGCTCGCCTCGACGGCCGCATCCGCCTCAACACACCCGTCTCCGCGATCGAGTGGGGCGACACTCCCCGCGTGCGCCTGCAAAACAGCGGCGAACACCCCGCCGACGCCATCGTCGTCACCGTCCCGCTCACCATCCTCCGCGAGCGGCTCATCCACTTTTCTCCGCAGCTTCCTCCGGAAAAAATCGCCGCCGCCGACTCCATCGGCATGGACACCGGCATGAAGATCATCCTCAAGTTCAAGCACCGCTTCTGGGAGGACAGCATGTATTTCCTGCACACCGACGGCTTCCTTCCGCAGTTCTGGACGTCGTGCAAAGGCAAGTCCGCCACCGCTCACGTGCTCACGGCCTTTGTCGGCGGCGCCCGCGCCGAGGCGCTCGACAACATGAGCGTCGATCCCGTGCGCTTCGCCCTCGAGGAGCTCGACGAAGTCTTCGGCGCAAGGATTGCCTCCCGCTCGTTCGAACGCGGCCTCATCGCCGACTGGGGCGCCGACCCATGGATCCGCGGCCTCTACAGCTATCCAACGCCGCAGACCACCGAAACCGTCCGCGAAGCTCTCGCCCGTCCGCTCGCCGGCAAAATTTTCTTCGCCGGCGAGGCCACGAACACTCTCGGCGCCAGCGGCACCGTGCATGGCGCGATGGAAACCGGCTGGCGCGCCGCCGCCGAGGTGCGGGCCGCACTGGAATAACCGCCGCGCTGCGATATTTTCCCGCATGGCCTCGTCCAAACCCATCGACTTCGAGATCCTGCCGCCCGCGAAGGACCGCGACGTCCCCGATCTCTCCCGCCTCATCGCCTGGTTGCTCGACGACCTCATTCCCATTCCCGGCACGAAGCTCCGCATCGGGCTCGACCCCATCATCGGCCTCATTCCCGGGTTCGGCGACGGCTCCACCGCCGTCGTCTCGTCGATGATCCTGCTCCACGGCCTGCGCGCCGGCGTGCCGCGCATCGTCCTCGTG
>DATCRI010000036.1 GCA_036569045.1 Chthoniobacterales bacterium
GTCGAGAAATGTGCTCACGGGAAATGCAGGAAGGACTTTGACAGAATTAACGGAATTTCGGGAATTGGATTTCAGAAACTTCCATTCCGTAAATTCTGTGAATTCTGTCTAAGGAGCTTTTGTATTCTCGTTGACCCACGAGGTGTAGGCGGGGTTCAGGCTTTGTGCGTCGAGGGTGAGGATCTCCGGGCAGTCGTAGGGATGAATCTCGCGGAGGCGCTGCGCGGCAGCTTCGGTGCGGGTGGGGGAGGTCTTTATCCAGACCACGATTTCCTCGGTGTCCTCGAGTTTGCCGTCCCAGATGTAGATGGAGCGGGCGCGGTGGAAGAGCGTGCCGCAGGCGGCGAGCTTCTCGCGAATGAGCATGCGAACGGCGCTGGTGGCATCCGCTTCCTTCGCGAACGTGGTGACGAGCAGACGAACCTCAGGCGGCGACGGCGTCATGGAGCCGAATGGTGGCGGCCTGGCGGACAATCCATCCGCCGCCGACGACCTGATCGCCGACGTAGAGCACGGCCGCCTGGCCGGGCGTGACGGCGCGCTGCGGAATGACGAGCTGCACGCGATGGCGGCCGTTCTCCGCGGGGTGGACGATGGCCGCGGCGCCGGGGTGGGCGTAGCGAATCTTCACCGTCACTTCGAGCGGCTCCGTGAGGTCGGGAATGTGCCAGTTCGCGTTATCGATCTCGAATTCCTCGCGGACCAGTTCCTCCTCGCGGCCGACGATCACGCGCGAGTTCTCGGCGTCGATGTCGATCACGTAGAGCGGATACGGCGAGCCGCCGGGCAGGCCCTTGCGCTGGCCGATCGTGAACATCTCGATGCCCTCGTGCGGGGCGAGATATTTGCCCGCGGTGTCGTAAATGCCGCCGGGGTGGAATTCGCTCTCGCCGAGGTGTGAACGGAGGAAGGCCTTGTAGTCGTTGCCGGGAACGAAGCAGATCTCCTGGCTGTCGACCTTGTCGGCGACCTTGAGGCCGATCTCGCGGGCGATCTCGCGAATCTCGGGCTTCGTCATGCCGCCGAGCGGCGTCACGGCGCGCTGGAGCTGCGCCTGACGGAGCGAAAAAAGAAAGTAGCTCTGGTCCTTGCGGTCATCGAGGCCACGGCGAAGCACGGCGCGGTCCTGGCCCTCGGGGCCTCCCTGATGGTGCTCGATGATTGCGTAGTGGCCAGTGGCGATGTATTCCGCGCCGAGCGCGGCGGCCTTCGTCCAGAGATTGCCGAACTTGAGCTTCTCGTTGCACATCACGCACGGATTCGGCGTGCGGCCGGCGCGGTATTCGCTCGAGAAGTAATCGATGACGAGTTTCTCGAACTGATCGGCCTCGTCGACGACGTAATGCGGGATGCCGAGCGCGTGGGCAACGCCGCGGGCATCGGCAATGGCGGACGGGCCGCAGCACTTGTCCTCGGCGCGCGAAATGCAGTCCTGCGGCCAGACCTTCATGGTCACGCCGATGACTTCCCAGCCGTCGCGCTTGAGCAGGTAGGCGGTCACACTGGAATCCACCCCACCACTCATGCCAACGAGCACCCGTCTGCCGTTGCCTTTCATTCGAACCGAGGACTATGACGGCAGTTCAGCCGAACGTCAAACTCGCTGGCGCCGAAGGACCGTGAGCATGACGATCAGACGGCGATGTGGGCGTAGGCGCGGGACATCCTCCGGCACTGGATTTCGTTGTAGATCGTTGCGGGGCGGGGGCGGTCCGCGGTGGTGGCCATGTGGCCGGGGTCGAGGAGCTGCTTGAACTTCGTCGTCCACAGGTAGCCGCGGAAGACTTCGCCGGCACCGATGCGGAATTTTGCGCGGAGGGATTCGAGTTCCTCCTGGCCGAAGCGCTTGAGCGTCCAGCGGCCGTCTTCGTCGCGAACCACGCGGCCGCATTCCTGGGCGTCCTGCGCGGCGAAGGCGATGAGCATGCGCCAGCGGGGAACGCGGGGAGTGCTGGCCGGGTAGGCCTTGTGATCCTCCGGCTGCTCGGCGAACCATGACTTCTTCGCAAGGAAGGCGACCACCTCGTCGACCGTGGCGGAGCCGAGTTCCTGCAGGGCGACGAAGAGGAGCATGAGGACCTGCGCGCGGTTCGTGTAGAAGCGCTGGCTGCAAATGCGCATGGCGGCGAAGGCGAGGGGCATCGATCGGGGACCGGAATTTCTCATTATGTCGGAAATTCTCCAATTCTCGTGGGGAGGCGAATACTTTGGGACGAAATGCCGGGAAAATGGGGTGAAGTTCGGAAACGCTGCCCTTTCGTTCGGATTGTCCCGCGAATCGAGCGATTCCTCCCAAAAGGGTGGCGCTGCGGCGCGCTTTGGCGATAGTCGTTCCCTCTCTTTCCCATGAAAATCGTTTTCCTTCGCTGGCCGCTCCTGGCCCTGCTTGTCTCGGCTGCCAACCTTTGCGCGGCTGTCACGCCGAGTTTCACCTGGCTCGGTGCGTTCGGTTCCGGCGGTGATGGAAAGGGGCAATTCGACTTCCCCTACGGCCTCGCGGCGGATGCCTCGCTCGGCCGGGTCTACGTCTCGGACTTCAACAACAACCGTGTCGAGCGCTTCGATGCGAGCGGGAGTTTCAAAAAGGCATGGGGTGACTCCGGCACGGGCAACGGCGAGTTCTCCGGACCGGGTGGCGTGGCCGTGCGGCAGAAGAGCGGCCGAATCTACGTGACGGATATCTACAACGACCGGGTGCAGTATTTCGACAAGGACGGCAGGTTTCTCGGCACGTGGGGATCGACGGGGATCTTCGCGGGACAATTCGCCGGTCCCAGCGGCATCGCCATCAACCAGAAGGGCGGCGACGTCTACGTCTGCGAGCAACAGGGGAACCGTGTGCAGCGGTTCAACTCCGCCGGCGCCTTTCTCGGCCGATGGGGATCGGGCGGCACGGGCTCCGGGCAGTTCATCTCGCCGGACGGCATCGCGGTGAACCCGAAGACGGGCGATGTCTATGTCGCGGAATTCGGCAACAACCGCGTGCAGAGATTTTCGTCTACGGGCTCGTTCGAGAAAAAGTGGGGCAAGGGAGGCTCGGGCGATGGAGAGTTTTCCCGGCCAGTAGGGATTGCGATCGACAGCGCGGGGCGCGTGTATGTGGCCGACTCGGGCAATGACCGGGTGCAGGTCTTCGACGCGAATGGCAAGTTCCTGACGAAATTCGGAAGCAGCGGCTCGAGCGACGCGAAGTTGAAGAGGCCTTACGGCGTCGCCTTTGGGAGCAGCGGCGTGGTCTACGTGCTCGACGAGGGGAACAGCCGGGTCACGCGCTGGCAGTCCACGGAGCCGCCGGTGGTGACGATCTCCGGGAAGAAGACGCGGTCGACGAAGAAGGCGAAGATCACGATCTCGGGCAAGGTCACCCGCGCCGACGGCTCACCGGCCGTCAGCAAGGTGACGGCTGTCGTCGGGACGAAGACCTACACGGCGTCGGGCACGACGACGTGGTCGTTCATCGCGTCGCTTCAGAAGGGGAAGAACAAGGTCTCGGTGACGGCCGTCGACGAGTCCGGTGTGAGTTCGGCGACCGTTTCGATCACGGTGAAACGGAAATAGTCGCGCCCGCGTTGCGCGAGGTGGCGGCGGGACGCTAAGGTGAGGACCGCCATGGACGCCACTTCGCCACTGCTCGAGATCGAGCGATTCCTGCACGAGAAGATTCCTCTCACGCGCACGATGGGCGTTCGTGTCGTCGCGGCGGGCGAGGGCGGTTTCGAGGTCGCGGCGCCGCTGGCGGTGAACCACAACCATCTCGGCACGGGCTTCGGCGGAAGCCTGAGCGCGCTGGCCACGCTCGCCGGCTACGGGCTGGTGTGGCGCGAGCTGGGCGATCGCGACAGCCACGTCGTCATCCGCGACAGCGCGATGCGTTACCTGCGTCCGGTGCGCGGCGATCTGCGGGCGAGGTGCCATCGACCAGGCGAGGACGTGCTTGCGGAGTTCCGCGGCACGTATTTTCGGACCGGGCGCGCGCGTCTGGGCCTGCGGGTGACGATCGACGACGGCGGGGAATTGGCCGCCGATTTTCACGGCACCTACGTGGCGCTCCGGATGTGACATTTTCGTCACGTTTGGAGTTGCAAAATCGGCGCGGTGGGTGGAAGGGAGAAGTCGATGAACGCGACCAATGACGAAGTGGATCTCGCGATCCCGAACATGCATTCGCGCGACGAGGAAGTTCGCGCCGGTCAGATTCTACGAGCGCTCCCGGGGGTAACCGGGGTGCGGCTCGTCCAACGCGGAGCCTGGGTGGCCTATCGAGCGGCAACGATCTCGCACGAGCGAATCTGCCTGGCGCTCCGACACGCGGGCTTTCGAGTGAATACGTTCCAGGATTCCGCGACGGGCATTGTCGGCTCGTCCTCGGTGTAGGAACCTTCATTCCGAGGGGCGGCATGGTCGCATGGTCGCCCTCGCTCACGCCGACTTCACGAATATCGCGAAGTCGGCGAGGCGGAGATTTTCCCCTTCGACGGCGGGTTTCCGACCCGCCGCCGACAGGCGAGAATTTTGCTTT
>DATCRI010000037.1 GCA_036569045.1 Chthoniobacterales bacterium
CGGCCCGCCGACCTCCCGCCTGCTTGCCTCGGCCGAGGAATTGCGCACCGTGCTCACTGGCCCCTTCAACCTGCCGGTCCCCGCCAAGCTTCCCCTCCCGACCCCGCAGCCGCCTCCCCCAGGCACGCGCGAGATCTAATCCGTCACGTCATCCAGCACAGGATCCAGCCCCGGCAGCTTGCGCGGCTTGCACAGCACCTTCGAGGTGTTCGCCACCCGGGCACACTTTCGACAATACCACCGTGGCTCTTTCACGATCGCCATTAACTGATCGGCATGCTTCTCGAGGTCCTTCCTGGACCAGTCGCAAAGAGTCTTTCCCATGAGAAAAATCTACACGAAATTCGGGGCGGAGAGTTGCAGAAGTTCTGCCTCGCATTTAGAATGATTCCAATTCCAGACATCATGAGCACTCAAACCGTCTCCAAGCCCACCTCGTCCGCCGTCTCCGCCGCTCTCCAAACTCTTCTCGCCGATTCCTACGCACTGATGGGCCAGACTCATCTCGCTCACTGGAACGTCGAAGGCCCGAACTTCTTCCAGCTTCACGTCGCCTTTCAGGGCCAATACGAAGAGCTTTTCGAAGCCATCGACGAAATCGCCGAGCGCCTGCGCGCCCTCGACGTTTACGCCCCCGGCGGCCTCGTCACCCTCGCCAAAAGTTCCACCATTCAGGAATTTTCCGTCGGCGCCGCTCCCGCAAAGGACTTCGTCGCTCACCTCGCAGAATCCCACGAGATTCTCGTCGCCGGTGCCCTCGAACTCCGTAAGGCCGCAGAGGCCGCCGCGGATCTGGAGACCCAGGACCTCGCCATCAAGCGCATCCAGACCCACGAGAAAACTCTTTGGATGCTCAAGAGCTTCCTGAAGAACCTCTAACGCATTTTTCCAAGGGAGGGACGGAGCTCCAGGAACTCCGCCCCTCCCCTGTTTTCTTCGAGAAAACAGCCTCTATCACCGCAAAGACTGGAATTCGAAGTTGCGAATGAATCTCATTCGCATATTTTGGGTGCATGTTGGGTTCGACTTCCTCGATTTCGCTCTCGTCCATCGCCGGCTGGCGAAGCGACGCTGCGCGCATTGTGGAGCAACTCTTTCCGGTCACACCTCCGGAAACCTGGAACCTTCTGATCGATCTCCGCCGCCAGCTTCTGGCAGGAAACGACTGGGCGTCCACGTTGAACACTTTCCTCGAGTGTCGAAAGGCACTTGAAACGGATCATTACCTGCCCTTTTACCGACTGCGTCGTCTGCTCACGGCCAGTTTACGTTTCGACGTTGGCGACGCCTCCCGCTCGATCGCCGTGGATTCCCTGGCAGACCTTCTTCGTCGCGGCCATCGATCGCTTGCGGACATGACCCGCGCCGTGCGTCGCGAAATTTTCGAGCATCAGCTCGACCTCCCGACCGCAGAGGTTCTCCCCCTGCGCCTCGTCGAGCGCGTCTAGGACATTTCCATTTTCCCGACACTCAAACGGTGGGGATCATTCGCGCGACAGGGAAAGCTCAACCGAGAGCCTGGGGTCACTTCGCAGATTGCGAAGTGGCGACTCTAACGGGATTCGAACCCGTGTATCCGCCGTGAAAGGGCGGTGTCCTAGGCCACTGGACGATAGAGTCAAACGAGCCGCAAAATATGCGGTGTCACCTGCTGTGTGGCAAGCCAGAATTTATCTTCCGATTCGTTTTTGCGCCTTCAGGAAATGGGAGGTGAAGCGGATTCGATCGGGGAGCACCGGCAGGATCGTCCGCAAGCTGGCCATGGTCGCGGTCAGCATGATCCGGGACACCGCAGTGCTGTGAAAACCCAGTCGCTCGCGCACCGGCGATGGCAGCGTCTCCGCAATGAGACCGCCGAAAGGGACCGCCAGCGCCCCCATCCAGCCCGGCGCCGCCGGTCGGGCCACGGCCCATGCGACCTCGCGGCAAAGCGGGATGGACGCCAGCTCCGGACCATTCAGCATCGCCGCATAATACGCACGGAATTCCCGTTCCGTCTGGGGCCCATAAGCCGGATCGAGCCCAAAACAGCGGCCGAAGATCCGCATGTCCCGATAGTGCTCCTCCCGTTCTCCGTCCGATAGTGGCGAAATCACTTGTTCGAAGATCCCGGTGCCGACGCTGATCAGGGTGGCGAGCACCCACATCTGCGCGGCAGGCGAGAAGGCATTGTAGGCCACCGGGTGATTTCCCTGCACGCGAGCGTGAATGGCCGCAACGCGCCGGCTCGTCGCGTCCGCCTCGGCGCGGGTCGCAAACGTGATCGTGTAAACCGCGTCGAGCGTGCGTCGCAGCCGGCCCATTGCATCGGACCGAAACTCGCTGTGGGCGGCGACTCCGGCGGCCACCTCGGGATGAGCGACTTGCAGGATTGCCGCCGCCGGGCCGCCAAGCAAAAGCGCATGTTCCCGGCTGAGGCGCCAGATTTGCGAATCCGGTCGAAACAGAAACTCGTCCGCTTCGTCGCCGGGATCCTTCATGGCCCGCTCAGGCGGCGATCACGCCGTCTTCGATGCGAAGAATGCGATCCCCGCGGCGGGCGAGGTTCGCATCGTGCGTGACGACAAGAATTGTGCGGCGGTCCGTGCGTCCCAGGCCGAGCAGCAATTCGATGATCGATTCGCCGGTCTGCGAATCGAGGTTGCCCGTGGGCTCATCCGCGAAAAGCACGCTGGGATCGTTCATCAGAGCGCGAGCGATGGCCACGCGCTGCTGCTCTCCGCCACTCAACTCCGCCGGCAGGTGATGCATGCGATCGGCCAGCCCCACGCGCTCGAGCAACGCCTGCGCGCGCTCCGCGGCCTCGCACCGTCCGATCATGGCGGGCACGAGCACGTTCTCGAGGGCGGTCAGTTCCGGCAGAAGAAAGTAGGATTGAAAAACGAACCCCATCCGCGAATTGCGGAGCTGCGACAATCGCGCGGCACCGATTCCATATACGCTCGTGTCTTCGAAAAGGACTTCCCCGGCCTCGGGGCGCTCCAGGCCAGCCAACGTGTAGAGCAGGGTCGTCTTGCCGGCGCCCGACGCTCCGCAGAGAAAAACGGTCTCCCCGGCGGCCACCTCGAGATCGATTCCCCGCAGGACGTCGATGGCGCGGCGACCGATTTTGAAGGAGCGCCGGAGACCGGTGGCGCGAAGCAGCGGAGCGTGGGACATGCCGCGGAATCTAGCGTGCAGACGCGCCCCGCGATAGTGCCTTTCCACTCGGAGTCAGCGTCGGTTTTTCGTTGAACAAAGCCACATCCAGAACGTCGATCACCGCCAGCACGCGAGCCAATCGCTCCCGGATCGCGGTGCGGGGATCGGTCCGCGCATCCACGATGCGGGCATTCCATCCGATCATGTCCTGGCCGCGTGTCCGGCCAATGAAGATCGCGCGTTCGTTGTGCGAAGGCTGGGACACCACGATGCAATCGGGCGCTCCGAACACCTCCGCTGCGCGCACGACGGAATCGAAGGTGCGCAACCCGGCCTCGTCGGAAAGGATACGATCCGCCGGCACGCCGCGCGCGACGAGGTCCTCGCGCATCATCCGCGGCTCATTGTAATAGGCATCCGTCCCGTTTCCACTCACGATCAGCTTCTCGACCTTGCCAGCCTTGAACAGTTCGGCGGCGGCATCGATCCGGTATTGATAATGCAGGTTCGGGCCGCCGGAAGTGAGATATTTCGAGGTGCCCAGCACGAGGCCCACCTTGCGCGCTGGCACGAGTTCCAGCCGATCATAGCACCGCCCCCAGGCCGCAATCTCCACCGCCAGTTCACAGAGGAGCCACCCGAGCACGACGGCGCCCACCGCCAGAGCGGCGAGGCGAAGGAGGCGGGCGATCCAGCGTTTCATGGCGACGCGATAAGGTCGGGGTTCCGGGAAAAAGAGACAAGCGGCGACTTCGGATTCCTCCCCGTCCCGTGGACGAACCGACCGGTCTGTGTTACCAGTCGGAATGGTCAAAAAGCTTCTCCACACGCGCTACCGCGTCACCGATCTCGAGAAAACCATCAGCTTTTACCGCGACGTTCTCGGCCTGGAAATGACCCGTCGGAGCAAGAGTCCCCGCGGCTCGGAACTCGTCTTCTTCAAGACCCCCGGAAGCGACGTCGAGATCGAGATCTGCAAGTTCGACGAAAGCGGTCCGGTGCAGGTCGGCCCCGACCTCACCCATCTCGCATTTCAGGTGGATGACATCGAGGCATTCGCAAAGCACTCCGCCGCCCTTGGTTATCCCCTCAGCGACGGCCCCACCAGGACGTCGAGTGGCTCCGTGATCGCCTTCATCGACGCCCCGGAGGGCTACGAAGTGGAGCTGATTCAGCGGTGAAGACAGCCAAGGCCGCTTCACCGCCGAGCAAAAGATCCTCAGGGGGTCGCGACGATCACCGCGGACGTGCGATCTTTGAATGAGGCCGTGAAAGAAACCTGCCCTTTCGAGTTGATTCCCGCCATCGGGTTGAAGCTGAGGGCCTCAATTTGCTTTGACTTCGTGCCGATCTTGATGGACTGGCCGACCACGGCAATGGGAGTCAGGTTATCTCCCGAGTTATCGGAAACCCAGACTCCCTTGGGATTGTAGGAATTACCGCCCGAGGAGATGGACACGCTCCCCAGGATTACCACGCGTCCGAGATTGTTGGCAGCGGCCAATTGCAGCGAACTAAAAGCTCCTTTTACGCCGTCATTCGCCGTCACGGAGGAGCCTACGGCGGCGATCTGCTTCAACCCGCTCCCATCGGAGTTCGCCCGATAGACCGCCCGTGAAACGGATCCCCCCGAGACATTCGCAATAAAGGCGCAGAGTTTTCCATTTCGGCTTGGGCCAACTGTGCCATCAAAATCCGTGAAAGAGCCCCCTCCCGGCGCTGCCGAGTTTTTCACAACGACAGGCTGAAGGTCTGGATTATTTCCCTGCCAGATTCCATCGAAACTGTCCCCCGTATCCGAAATATCGGCGACTACATAAGCGACATTGTTATCTGCGATCACGGGATTGGAGAACGACTGGAACGTCGTGGGGTAGGGCAGCCCAATTACATTGGCGTCTGTGGTGGCAATCACCCCGTAATCATTGGGGGAGCTGAAGGCAAATCCAGGAACGGATTTGTCAGCCGTAATCAGGAAATCAGCTCCGTAAGTCACCGATCCCTCTTTGTTGATGCTCATTATGACATCCTTGATTCCGTCGAAATAGCTTATGAATCCGGATAAACCCACATTTCGGAATCCGGAACCTTTCGGAATGGTGGTGCCGTAAACCGCCGTATCGGTATCCTTATAAGTCGTTTTATCCTTGGTGACCGTCTCTAGAATGTAAAGAAGCTGGCCCGCAAATCCCACCCGGTCCTTGTTGTTGATGGCAACATTTTCACTGATCCGATACAACGTCCCTGAACCTGGATAGGGATGGGTTGCGCCGTCACCGACCGGCGGTAAGAACGTATCGCTGACGACGTTCGGGTATCCGGCCTGAATCGCGAGCTTGGCACTCTTTTTGCCCGATTTCCTCACCAGAACCGAGTTGTTGCGAAACGAAGAAAGGCCCGTGCCGGCGAGAATACACGCGTAACCCACCGATCCTTTATCATTGATCGAGGGGGCTCCGAACGACCCCTGACGCACCTTCGACTGGACGTAGCCGACATTCGCCTGGAGAATCCACGCCTTGACTTTGTCGCCGGTCTTGGCCCGCACATCATAGGTAACCCCAGCGATCCCCGTCGAACTGAAACAGGCCCCCAACAAGGCTGCCGCGGCAGTCACGCGAAACGAAGGAACAAGGGGAGAAGTCATTGAAAACATAGCTCGCAAAGTAGGTTTGGGGAAGTCACGGCTCGAAACTGGAGGGGGCGGCGGTTCGGGGCATCGGGGGAACGGCTGTTATGGTGGTGACTGGGAACGACGGAAGAGTCAATACTCATCATAGCCTCGAACACAATTTCCCGTTCTTGGTTGCAACTTTTTTAGGGTTAGAAAAATTCGAGAGCGCACCATTCTTCTGCAAAAGTTGAATGTCCAAGGAGAGAGGGCCTCCTGGAAAATTGTGGTCCGACTGGCTCTCCCGGCAAAAGCTCCCCCCAAAGACCTTTGCAATCACCCTGTCCAGTCGGACCACTTCCTGAATACAGCTCACCGAAATAGCAGCCGTCGTGCCAGCGAAGACAAAGCTCCCGCGACGGGCGGGTTGACTCGCACCGGCAGACGGGGCATTTCAAGGAACTCGCATGTCTGCCAGTTCACATTTCAGGAAACTTCCGGGCCTCATTTTCGTTCTGCCTTGGATTCTCTTCGGAATCTGGCTTGTCGTTCTTTGCACCCTTTCCTCACTGCCGGGATCTGATTTTGGCCCCATGCCGTTCTTCGGAGCGGACAAGGTCGTTCATTTCGCGCTTTTTGCGGCGGGAGCCGCGCCACTGACTTTTGCCCTTTTGCAGGCACGCCGCCGCCCCATTCTTGTCATCGCGATCCTGGGGTGGCTGATCACTATCTTGGTCGCCGTGGGGGACGAGTTCCACCAGCGCTTCACGCCGGGCCGCAGCGGGATGGACCTGGGTGACATGACGGCGGATGCATTGGGAGCAGCCTTTGGCGTCGCTTTAACTCTCACGATTTATGGATGGCGACCCTTCAAAACGCATCTCCCAGCTTCGCACCGAGATCGCGCGACATAACCAGCTCTACTACGAGCAGGCCACGCCCGAGATTTCCGATCGGGAATACGACGCGCTTTACCGCGAACTCACGGACCTCGAGACGGCGCATCCCGATCTCGCCACGGCGGACTCTCCCACGCAAACGGTTGGCAGCTCCAGCGTGCTCGCCGCCTTCCAGCAGGCGCAGCACCTCGTGCGCATGCAGAGTCTGGACAATACGTATTCCGAGGCCGAGGTCGCGGAATTCGTTCGCCGCATGCAGCGTCTGCTGCCCGACGCCGAGATTCCCCTCACCGTCGAGCCCAAGGTCGATGGCGTCGCCATCTCGTTGCTCTACGAAAAGGGGCGGTTCGCGCGAGCCGTGACGCGCGGCGATGGCACGACGGGCGATGACGTCACGGAAAATGTCCGCACGATCCGCTCCATTCCGAACGAGCTCGCTGGCACCGCCCCGGATCGAATCGAGATCCGCGGCGAAATTTACCTGCCGAAGAAGGAGTTTGCGCGAGTGAATGCCGAGCGCGACGCGGCCGGGCTGCCCGCCTTCGCAAATCCCCGCAACACCGCCGCCGGCACGCTCAAGCAGCTCGACTCTCGCATCGTTGCCACGCGCGGCCTCGGCGCCGTCTTCTACGGCTTCGGCCTGCTCGAGGGCCAAAATCCCACCACGCAGAGCGAGTTCATGCGGTGGTTGGAGGCTTGGAAAATGCCGGTCACCGGCTGGCAACGCCTCGCCACGACGGTCGAGGAGGCGCTGGGCGCCATCCAGGAGCTTGGCGCCGTGCGTCACGACTTCGCTTTCGAGACCGATGGCGCCGTCCTTAAGGCCGACATCCTCGCGCAGCAGCGCGCCCTTGGCTCGACGAGCAAGGCGCCACGCTGGGCGATGGCCTACAAATACCAAGCCGAGCAGGCCGAAACGAAGCTCCGCGACATCACCATCCAGGTCGGCCGCACGGGCGTGCTCACTCCTGTCGCCGAGCTCGAGCCCGTCTTCGTGAGTGGCAGCACGGTCGCCCGCGCCACGCTTCACAACGAGGAGGAAATCGCGCGAAAGGACATCCGCATCGGCGACACCGTCGTCATCGAAAAAGCCGGCGAAGTGATTCCCGCCGTCGTCCGCGTGCGCACGGATCTTCGCACCGGCAGCGAAACCGTCTTCCAAATGCCCGCCACGTGCCCGGCCTGCGGCGAACCCGTCGTCCGCGAGGAGGGCTTCGTCGCCGTGCGCTGTGTGAATCTCCATTGCCCCGCGCAGCTCACCCGCCTGCTCGAACATTTCGCGATGCGAAGCGCCCTGGACATCGAAGGCCTCGGCGACAAGGTCGCGACCACGCTCGTCGAACGCGGCCTCGTGCGCTCGCCGCTCGATCTTTTCGACCTCACGCTCACCGACCTCGGCCCGCTCAATCTCGGCACGGACGAGGAACCGCGCACATTCGGCGAAAAGAATGCCCGCAAGCTGCTCGACGCGCTCGAGCGCGCAAAGACGCTACCCCTCGGCCGCTGGCTTCACGCGCTTGCCATTCCCGACGTCGGCGCCGTCACCGCACGCGACATTGCCGCGCGGCACGCCGACATCCGGTCCGTCGCAAACTCGGAAATTCTTCACGACATCAGCCGCCTCGACGAGCTCACCGCAGCCGACAAGACCCTCTCGAAAGAAGACCGCGAAGCCCGCAGGCAGGAGGCCGACGCCTTGGGCGAGAAACTCCTCGCCGCAAACGCCGCCAAAAAATCCAAAGGCGCCAGACATGCTCGCGACGTCAACGTCGCCATCGGCCCCGTCGCGGCCCGCGGCACGCTCGCGTGGTTTGCGAGCGCCGAAGGTCGTGAAACGCTCCATCGCCTCGAAAAGCACGCCATCACCCCGGCCTCCGAGAAATCCGCTGCCGTCGCCCCCCCCGATAGCCCGATCGCGGGAAAGACTTTCGTCATCACCGGCACGCTCAGCGCGCCGCGTCCGGTTTTTGCTGAGCGCATCCAGCACCTCGGCGGCAAGGTCACCGGCTCCGTCAGCAAATCCACCGACTACGTGCTCGCCGGCGACGAAGCAGGCTCGAAACTCGACCGCGCTCACGAGCTCGGCGTCGCGGTCCTCGACGAGGCGGCTTTTGAAAAGCTCATCGCCCCCGCCCCAAAGCCCGTGCAGGAAAATCTCGATTTCTTCGCCTGACTCGCCAAATGGTGAACGCCCGCCAATGAAACCCGCCGACCTCCGCCGACTCTACGACCAATACGTCATGCCCACCTACGGGCGCTTCGATCTCACGATCGAGCGCGGCGCGGGCTGCCGCGTGTGGACGGATGAAGGCCGCGAGCTCGTCGACTTCGGCGCCGGCATCGCCGTGTGCTCGCTCGGTCATGCCCATCCGCGAGTCACCGCCGCCGTCACCGCGCAGGCCGCGAAGCTCGTCCACACCTCGAATCTCTATCGCACGCAGCCGCAGGCCCTCCTCGCCGAGCGCCTCACGCAGCTCGTCGCACTGCCCGGCAAGACGTTCTTCTGCAACAGCGGCGCCGAGGCCAACGAAGGTCTCATCAAGCTCGCCCGCAAGTTCGGCAGCGCGACCGGCCGCTACGAGATCATCACCTTCACGAACTCCTTTCACGGCCGCACGATGGCCGGCATCTCCGCAACCGGGCAGGACAAGGTGAAGATCGGCTTTGCGCCGTTGCTCGAGGGCTTCACACACGTGCCGACCAACGATCTTGCCGCCGTCCGCGCCGCCATCGGCGCAAAGACCGTGGCGATCCTCGTCGAGCCCATCCAAGGCGAAGGCGGCATCCATCTCGCCACGGCGGAGTTTCTCCGCGGCCTGCGCGAACTCTGCGACGCGCACAACCTGCTGCTGCTTTTCGACGAAGTGCAATGCGGTCTCGGCCGCACCGGAGACTGGCGCGGCTGGAAAAGCATCACCCCCGAAGGCGTGGAGCCGGATGGCATCAGCTGGGCGAAAGGCATCGCGAATGGCTTCCCGCTAGGCGCGTTCTGGGTGCGGAATCACGCGCTCGACGATCGCGGCCCGCTCTGCGACCTGCTCGGCCCCGGCACGCACGGCACGACCTACGGCGGCAACCCCGTCACCTGTGCCGCCGGCCTCGCGGTGCTCGACGAGATTCAGGAAAACGATCTGCTCACGCACGCGACGGAGACCGGCGCCTACTTTGCCGAGCAGCTTCGCGGCCTCGGGTCGCCGCTCGTCGCCGAAGTGCGCGCCCTCGGCCTCATGATCGGCCTCGAACTCGTCGCCGACTTCAAGGAACGCCTCGGCCTCGACGATGCCCGCCCACCCGCGCTGGCGCTCACGGTCCTTCTCATGAACGCCGGCCTTCTCGTCATTCCGGCCGGTGAACGCACCATCCGCTTCCTTCCGCCGCTCAACGTCACCCGCGGGGAAATCGACGCCGCGCTGGCGATTCTCCGCAGCGTGCTTGCACCAGCGGCGACGGCAAACTAGAAACACCGAGTGAAACACCTGCTCTCCATCGAGTCGCTGTCGCGCGAGGAAATCCTCGGCATTCTCGACGCGACCGCCGAAATGAAGGCCACCCGCGGCCGCCACGCCGCGCATCCGCTCCGCCACCAATGCTGGGCAATCATTTTCGCAAAGAGCTCGACCCGCACGCGCGTGAGCTTCGAGGTCGGCATCCGCGAACTCGGCGGCGACGCCATGTTCCTTTCCGCGAATGACATTCAGCTCGGCCGCGGCGAACCGATCAAGGACACCGCCCGCGTGATGGGCCGCATGATTCATGGCGCCGTCATCCGCACGTTCGCGCAGAAGGACGTCGAGGATTTCGCGCACTACAGCGGCATTCCCACGGTCAACGCCCTCACCGACGAGGAGCACCCGTGCCAGATTCTTGCCGACCTGTTCACGATCCGGGAAAAGCGCGGCAGCCTCGACGACCTGAAGGTCTGCTTCATCGGCGACGGCGATTGCAATGTGCCCCGCTCGTGGATCTGGGCCGCAGCCAGACTCGGTTTCGAGCTCCGCATCGCCGCGCCCACGCATTACCAGCCGCCCGCCGACCTGCTCGCTCGCGCTGGAGGAAACATCGCCGTCACCACCGGCGTCCACGACGCAGCTGCCGGCGCCGACGTGCTCTACACCGACGTCTGGGTGAGCATGGGCAAGGAGGACGAAGCCGCCTATCGCATCGCCCAACTCGGCGGCTACCAGATCAACAATGCCCTCCTGACGAGCGCCAAACCCGGCGCCCTCGTGATGCATTGCCTGCCCGCCTACCGCGGCAAGGAAATCACCGACGAGACGCTCGAAGCACACGCGGATACCATTTTCCAACAGGCCGAAAATCGGCTGCACGTTCAGAAAACGGTGCTGTCGCTTCTCGAACGGTAATGGATCCGCAAAACTTCCTTGCGTCGCAGACAATTCCCGGCATTATCTCCAATCCACCAAATTTCCGGCCATGAGCAGCGTGATCGCCAACATCGAAAAAGAGCAATTGAAGAATGAAGTCGTCGACTTCGCCGTCGGCGACACCGTCAAGGTTCACACCCGCGTCGTCGAAGGCGACAAGGAGCGCATCCAGATTTACAGCGGCATCGTCATCGCCCGCAAGGGTGTCGGCATCAATGCCAACTTCACCGTCCGCCGCATGAGTTCGGGCGTGGGCGTCGAGCGCGTTTTCCCGCTGCACTCGCCCCGCATCGCAAAGCTCGAAGTCGAGCGCAAGGGCAGCGTCCGTCGCGCGAAGCTGAACTACCTCCGCGACCGGAAGGGCAAATCTGCCATGACGGTTAAGGAAAAGAACGTCCGGGCCTAGGCGCCCGTCTTCCTGCCCCTCCGCGATGCCGTGCACGCTCGAGCACGAGCTCAGACTGCATGCGGAGGGAATTTTCCCCGTCGCCGGAATCGATGAAGCCGGCCGGGGCCCCTTGGCCGGGCCGGTTGTCGCCGCCGCAGTCATTCTTCCGCCCAACTTCAAGGGCGACGGCCTCAACGACTCGAAGAAGCTCCCGACGAAGTCCCGCGACGAGCACTACGCACGCCTGATCGACACTCCCGGCGTCATCTGGGCGGTCGCGATTATCGAACCGGAGGTCATCGACCGACTGAACATCCTTCGCGCCACGCACCAGGCCATGCGCGAAGCCGTGGAATCTCTTTCGAGCCTCGCCGCCCATGCACTGATCGATGGCCTGCCCGTTCGCCCTTTTCCGGTCAACCACACCGCCCTCGTCGGCGGCGACGGGATCAGTCTTAGCGTAGCCGCCGCGAGCGTCGTCGCGAAGGTCACCCGTGACCGCCTGATGGATTCTCACGCTGCGGCCTGGCCGGAATACGGCTTCGAGCGCCACAAAGGCTATGCAACGCCCGAGCACCTCGCTAGCCTCCGGCAGCATGGGCCCTGCCCGATTCATCGCCGCAGTTTTGCGCCCGTGGCGCAGCTTTCGCTCGCGCTGGATTAAGCCCGACGCTCCCCACCTCGCCCTCGGACGACGCGGTGAACATCTCGCCGCCAGGCATCTCAAAAGCCTGGGTTACAAGTCGCTCTACCGAAATTTTCAGCCCGGCAAGGGCGGCGAGATCGATCTCGTTTGCCGCCATGGCGAGGTGCTTGTCTTCATCGAAGTGAAAACGCGCAGCGCGGAAATTTTTGGCCGCCCGTCCGATGCCGTGGATCGCAACAAACGCCGTCGAATCGCCCGTGGCGCCATGATCTGGCTGCGCATGCTCGATATGCCCGACATCACTTTTCGCTTCGACATCGTCGAGGTGCTCATCGCGGAGCCACCCAAGATTCGCGTCATCGAAAACGCCTTCACCCTTCCGACGAACTACTATTACTGAGAATCATCGGATCGACGAGCTTTGACCTCAACCACGAGTTGCCGTATCGCTAATGAATGCAGCTCTCCATGCGCACCGATTATGCGCTACGCGCCCTCTTTTCGCTCGTCGAACACCATGGCCACCAGCCGATCCCGATCGCCGAGCTCGCCCGCCGCAATGATGTGCCCAAGCGCTTCCTCGAGCACATCATGCTCGACCTGAAGGAGCGCGGCTGGGTCTCCAGCCTCCCCGGAAAGCGGGGCGGCTACCTGCTCGCGAAAAGTCCCGAGCGCATCACCATGGGGGAAGTTGTCCGCCATTTCGACGGCTACCTTGCACCGATCGCCTGCGTCTCCGTCACCGACTACAAACGCTGCAGCCAGGAGCCTGTCTGCCGCTTCCGTCGCGTCATGCTCCAGGCGCGAAATCTTGTCGCCCGGCTGATGGACGACACCACCCTCGCCGACGTCATGCGCGGCCTTCCCGTTACAGATCGAGAAGTCTCTTTCACCCAGGGAATCGACGGCGACGGCATCTGATCCACAAACCTTTTCACTCGGCTCTTTGGAATAACGATTCTTTCAGTCGTTTTTATTTGACGATCTTTTTAGTCGTATTATTTTCGCGACGTTGACCCAACTCGCTTCAAATCCGATATGAAAAGTTTTCTTCCATCCGCAGTAGCCGGAGTGTTGGCCCTTCTGACCACCGCTACCGCCGCCGAGACCACCATTCTCAATGTCTCGTATGATCCCACCCGCGAGCTCTACGCCGATTACGATGCGGCCTTCGCAAAGCATTGGAAGGAGAAGTCCGGCGGCGACGTGAAAATCGATCAATCCCATGGAGGTTCTGGAAAACAGGCCCGAGCCGTGATCGACGGCCTGGAGGCCGACGTCGTCACCCTCGCCCTCGCCTACGACATCGACGCCATCGCCACGAAGGGGAAACTTCTCCCCGGCGATTGGCAGAAGCGCCTCCCGCACAATAGCTCCCCCTACACCTCGACGATCGTCTTCCTCGTTCGAAAGGGGAATCCGAAGGGCATCAAGGACTGGCCCGATCTCGTGAAGGAAGGCGTCGAAGTGATCACGCCGAATCCGAAGACTTCCGGCGGCGCCCGCTGGAACTACCTCGCCGCCTGGGCCGATGCGCTTCAGAAAAACGGCGGTGATGAGGCGAAGGCGAAGGCCTTCGTCGCCGATCTCTTCAAGCACGTCCCGGTTCTCGACTCCGGTGCGCGCGGCTCCACGGTAACCTTCACCGAGCGTGGCATCGGCGATGTCCTCCTCGCGTGGGAGAACGAAGCCTACCTCGCCCTCAAGGAAAAGCCGGATCAGTTCGAGATCGTCACCCCTCCGCTCAGCATCCTCGCCGAGCCACCTGTCGCCATCGTCGACAAGATCGTCGACAAGCGCGGCACCCGCGAGGTTGCCACGGAATATTTGAATTATCTCTACAGCGACGAAGGCCAGGACATCGCCGGCAAGCACTTCTACCGCCCGACGGGCGAGGCCGCGAAGAAAAAATACGCGAGCCAGTTTGCCGACACGAAACTTGTGACGATCGACGGTGCGTTCGGCGGCTGGACCAAGGCCCAGGCCACGCATTTCGCCGACGGCGGTGTCTTTGATCAGATCTACCAGCCCACCCGCTGATCCCATGGCCTACTTCGACAATGTCGTCACGAGCGTCGGGAAGACGCCTCTCATCCGCCTCAATCGCATCGCCGCCGGCTCGCCAGCGACGATCGCGATCAAGGGCGAGTTCTCGAATCCGCTCGGCAGCGTGAAGGATCGCATCGGCGCCGCGATGATCGAGGCGGCCGAGAAGGACGGCCTCCTGAAGCCCGGCACCACGATCATCGAGCCCACCTCGGGAAACACCGGCATCGCCCTTGCCTTTGTGGCCGCAGCGAAAGGCTACGATCTCATCCTCACCATGCCCGAGAGCATGAGCCTCGAGCGCCGCACGCTTCTCGCGATGCTCGGGGCAAAACTCGTGCTCACACCCGCCGCGGAAGGTATGAAAGGCGCCATCGCCCGCGCGGAGCAACTCCATGCCGAGACGCCGAACTCCTGGATTCCCCAGCAATTCAACAATCCCGCGAACCCCGAGGCGCACCGCCGCACGACAGCCGAGGAAATCTGGGCCGACACCGAAGGCCAGGTGGATGCCATCGTTTCCGCGGTCGGCACCGGCGGCACCATCACCGGCGTCAGCGAAGTCATCAAGGCTCGCAAGCCAGGCTTTGTCGCCGTCGCGGTCGAGCCGAAGGATTCGCCCGTGATTTCCCAGACGCGTGCCGGCCAGCCCGTGAAGCCCGGGCCGCACAAGATCCAGGGCACCGGCGCCGGGTTCGTGCCGAAAAACCTGAACGTCGCCATTCTCGATGACGTCATCACCGTCAGCAACGAGGACGCCATCGACACCGCGCGCCGTCTCGCCATCGAGGAAGGCATCCTCGCCGGCATCTCGACCGGTGCCAATGTCTGGGCGGCCCTCCAACTCGCGCAGCGGCCAGAGTTCGCGGGGAAATTGATCGTCACGATCGGCTGTAGCACCGGCGAGCGCTATCTCAGCACCGCCCTCGCCGAGAAGGCCAGGAACGACCTTCTCGCCGTCCAACCTGACTGACACCCACACTCGAACTCCATTCGAAATCAGCCGGGGGCCCGGGCCGCAAGGTCCGGGCCTCCTTCCACCAATGAAGATTCTTTTTGCCACTCTCGCCCTCGCCGCCGCGACCGCCCTGCACGCTGCGCCGACTACGCTCCTGAACGTCTCTTACGACGTCACCCGCGAATTCTACAAAGATTACGACGACGCCTTCACGAAGCACTGGAAGGCCGACAAAAACACCGACATCACCATCGAACAATCCCACGCCGGCTCCAGCAAACAGGCCCGCGCCGTCGTCGACGGCCTCCAGGCCGATGTCGTGACGATGAATCAGGACACCGACATCGACCTCATCGCGAAGGCCGGCCTCATCGCCCCCGACTGGCGCACGCGCCTGCCCGACCACGCCGCACCCTACACCTCGACGATCGTTTTTCTCGTCCGCAAGGGGAATCCCAAAGGCATCGAGGACTGGTCCGACCTCGTCGAGCCCGGCGTCGAGATCATCATCCCGAATCCCAAGACCTCCGGCAACGGCCGCTACAGCTACCTCGCCGCCTGGGCCTACGCGAAGGCGGCCGGCAAGGATCCGCAGGAGTTCGTCGCCGCGCTTTTCAAGAATGTGCCCGTGCTGCCCGCCGGCGGTCGCGACGCCACCAGCACCTTTGTCCAGCGCGGCGTCGGCGACGTGCTGCTCACTTTCGAAAGCGAGACGCTCCAGATCGCCCGCGTCTTCAGCCCGAACGACTATGACATCGTCACCCCGTCTTCCAGCATCCTCGCCGAATCGCCCGTGAGCGTGGTCGACAAAGTCGTCGACAAACGCGGCACTCGCGAAGTCGCAACCGAGTATCTCAAATACCTCTGGTCTCACGAAGGCCAGCAACTTGCCGTAAAATATTTCTTCCGGCCACGCGAGGAATCGCTGCTCACGGCAAACGCGAAACTCTTCCCCGCGTTGAAACTTTACACCATCGACGAAGTCTTCGGCGGCTGGAGCGAGGCGCAAAAGCACTTCAAGGACGGCGGCACCTTCGACGCCATCTATCAACCCCGCTAACGCCATGTCTCGCGTCGTGACAACCCATCGCCTCCGCGAGCGCCGCAGCGTGCGCGAACTCATCCGCCCGCTCGAGGAGCTGGCGCACGGTTCACAGCATCTCTTCACCGCTCCTCTCGAGCTCACCGGGAGTGCGGGGGAACGCGTCATCGTGCCCCGCTTTCTCTTCGCCGGCCCCGGCTCCGGCGGGGCCAGTTTTCTGCGGCTCGGCATCTTCGGAGGTCTCCACGGCGACGAGGAATCCAGTGCCGTCGGCGCCGTCGCGTTCCTCGAAAAGCTGCATCGCGATCCCGAGCTCGCCCGCGGCTACGAGCTCTTCGTCTACCCGGTCTGCAATCCCACCGGCTATGCCGACGACACCCGCTGGTCACGCAACGGCGTCGACCTCAACCGCCAGTTCTGGCGTGACTCCGGCGAGCCCGAGATCGTGCTGCTCGAGCGCCAGCTCGTGAATCTCGCCTTCGACGGCATTATCTCGCTGCATTCCGACGACACCAGCAACGGCCTCTACGGCTTCGTCAAAGGCCACGCCCTCACCCGTCACGTGCTCGAGCCGGCCCTCGCCCGCGCCTCCGCCATTCTGCCGCGCAACTTCGACAAGAGCATCGACAACTTTCAGGCCAACGAAGGCATCATCGAGACCGGTTACCCCGGCGTTCTCAGCGCGCCGCCCGCGCAGCATCCCCGCCCGCTCGAGATCGTCTTCGAAACCCCGCAACTCTCTCCGTTGCCCGAACAGATCGAAGCTCACCTCCTCGCCTTGGAGGAAATTTTGCTTCGCTTTCGCGCGGTAATTTCAGAAGGTCAATCGATCTAGTCGTCATTTGAAACGATTCACCCTTCCCGGATTTGGCCCCACGCTCGGATACACCCTGGTGTATCTCACGCTTATCGTTCTCATTCCGCTGAGCGCGCTGTTTGTGAAGACACAATCCGGCGGCTGGGCGCATTTCTGGCAATCGATCTCGTCTCCGCAGGTTGTCGCCTCCTACAAGGTCAGCTTTGGCCTTTCGCTCATCGCCGCGCTCATCAACGGAGTCTTCGGCGTGCTTGCCGCCTGGGTGCTCGTCCGCTACCGCTTCCCCGGTCGTCGTTTCCTCGACGCCATCGTCGACCTGCCTTTTGCGCTGCCCACCGCTGTCGCCGGCATCGCGCTCACCACGCTCTACGCGCCGAACGAATGGATCGGCCAGTTCTTTGCATTCAACGCCCACTGGACCTCCGGAAATACGACCCTCGGCGCCTGGATCAATACCGCGCTGCCGCCTCCGCCGGGCGCCTGGATCGCTCCCGGCACGGCTCTCGGCGACTGGCTCGCCAGCCAGAGCTGGGCAAAACCATTCCTCGGCCGCACCGGTCTCAAGATCGCCTACAGCCAGATCGGCATCCTCATCGCCCTCACCTTCATCGGCCTGCCGTTCGTCGTCCGCACCGTCCAGCCCGTGATTCAGGACCTCTCGCTCGATGTCGAGGAAGCCGCCGCCTGTCTCGGCGCCACGCGTTTCCAGACATTCACCCGCGTCGTGCTGCCAGGCCTGCTGCCGTCCATCCTTACCGGCGTCACGCTTGCCTACGGCCGCGCCGTCGGAGAATACGGCTCCGTCGTCTTCATTTCGGGGAACATCCCCTTCCAAACGCAGATCACGCCCATGCTGATCATCTCGAAGCTCGAGGACTACGACTACAGTGGCGCCGCCGGCATCGGCTTCGTCATGCTTGTCGCCTCCTTTGCGATTCTTCTCCTCTGCAACGGCTTCCAGGCCTGGGACAACCGCCGCAAAGGCGTCGCCTGATCCACGAACATGGCCGGAGCCGCGTCCACATTCCCCACCACCGCCCGCGTCGAGCAGCCCGCCCGCGCGACCGCCGAGCCCTTCCTGCTGCGCACCGTTCTCATCGGCATCGTCTTTGTCTTCTTCGCGCTCTTCCTGTTCCTCCCGCTCGTCGTCGTGTTCAAGGAAGCCTTCGCGAAAGGCCTGCCCGTGTTCCTCTCCGTCTTCCAGGACAGCGCCACCGCCAGCGCGGTGAAACTCACGCTGCTCGCCGCGAGCATCGCCGTGCCGCTCAATACCATTTTCGGCATCACCGCCGCGTGGGCCCTCACCCGCTTCGACTTCCGCGGCCGCTCGCTCATCATCACGCTCATCGACCTGCCGCTCTGGATTTCCCCGGTGGTCGGCGGCCTCATCTACGTGCTCGTCTTTGGCGGACAGGGCTGGTTCGGCCCGTGGTTCATCGACCACGACATCCGCATCATCTTCGCCGTGCCCGGCATCGCCCTCGCCACGATTTTCGTGACATTTCCCTTCGTCGCCCGCGGCCTCATTCCCCTCATGCAGGCCCAGGGCACCAAGGAAGAGGAAGCCGCCCTCAGTCTCGGCGCGAACGGCTGGCAGATCTTCTGGCGCGTCACCCTCCCGAAGATCAAATGGGGCCTGCTCTACGGCATCATCCTCTGCAACGCCCGCGCCATGGGCGAATTCGGCGCTGTCTCCGTCGTTTCCGGCCACATTCGCGGCAAGACGAACACCATCCCGCTCCACATCGAAATCCTCTACCAGGAATACCAGTTCGCCGCCGCGTTTGCCGTCGCCTCCGTGCTCTGCATCCTTGCGCTCCTCACCCTGGTCATCAAAACCTACGCCGAGTGGCAGGCGGAAAGGCAACTTGCCGAAGCCGCGCAAACCACCGATTTTCCGAAGAAGCCATGAGCATCGAAGTCCGCGAGATCAGCAAGAAATTCTCGAAGTATCCGGCTCTCGACGACGTCAGCCTCAAGATCGAGACGGGTGAACTCATCGCTCTGCTCGGCCCCAGTGGCTCCGGCAAGACCACGCTCCTGCGCATCATCGCCGGCCTCGAATTTCCCGACGACAACCGCAGTCGCGTCCTCTTCGACGGCGCCGACGTCACCCAGCTCACCGCCTACAAGCGCCACGCCGGCTTTGTCTTCCAGCACTACGCGCTCTTCAGCCACATGAGCGTCTTCGAGAATGTCGCCTTCGGCCTGCGCGTCCAGAAAAGCCGCGTCCGTCCATCGAAGGAGGCCATCCGCACCCGCGTGATGGAGCTCCTCGACGCCGTCCAGCTCTCCGGCTTCGAAAAACGCCTGCCCAGCCAGCTTTCCGGCGGCCAGCGCCAGCGCGTCGCCTTCGCCCGCGCCCTCGCCATCGAGCCGCAGGTCCTCCTGCTCGATGAACCCTTCGGCGCTCTCGACACGAAGGTCCGCAAGGAACTCCGCCGCTGGCTTCGCGAATTTCAGGACCGCATCAAGCTCACGACCCTCTTCGTCACCCACGACCAGGACGAAGCCTTCGAAGTCGCCGACCGCGTCGTCCTCATCGAAAAAGGCCGCATCCAGCAGGTCGGCACGCCGCAGGAAGTCCGCCAAGCCCCGGCAAATCGTTTCGTCGCCGAGTTCCTCGACCTCCCGTGGGAGCCGGCGCCGGCGACCGACGCCGCCGTTCCGGCCTGACATCGGAAATCCCTCCCGCCGCCGGAAAAAAGTCGCGCTGGCCGGGCGCTGGGAAAGGTGGTTACCTCGCCACCCTTCCACGACGCTCGTGCCATGACCATCGTCCTGTTTTTCCTGCTGATCCTGGTGGTCCTCTTCCTCTTCGTGAAGGAGATCGTGCCGCCGGATCTCGTCGCCATGGGCACGCTCGTGCTGGTTACGCTCGTCGGCTGGATCTCTCCGAAGGAAGCCTTCGCCTCCTTCTCGAACGAGGCGCCAATCACCGTCGCCGCGATGTTCATCCTCAGCTCCGGCCTGCAACGCTGCGGGGCCATCGAGGATGTCGGCCGCCTTTTCCGCCGCGTGCCGAACATGTCCGAGCTCAAGCTGCTGATCATCCTCATGCTCAGCGTGATCGCGTGCTCGGCCTTCGTGAACAACACGCCCGTCGTCGTCGCGCTGTTGCCGCTCGTGCTCGGCGTGGCCCGCCACTACAAGGTCAGCGCGAGCAAGCTCCTCATCCCGCTCTCCTTCGCGGCGATCCTCGGCGGCACCTGCACCGTAATCGGCACGTCGACAAACATCGTCGTCACCTCGCTCGCCGAGACCCAATACGGCATCCACTTCGGCATCTTCGACATCACGAAGCTCGGCGTCATCGTCGCCCTTGCCGGCGTCGCCTACATGGCGCTCATCGGCCGCCACCTCCTCCCCGATCGCGAATCCCTCGCGAGCCTCGTCGGCTCCATTTCCACCCGCGAATACGTCACCGAGATGCTCGTCGGCGAGACGTCGCCGTTGCGCGGCAAGCCGCTGGACCAGACCGAGCTGCACAAGATCGCCAACGTGCGCGTGCAGGGCATCGTCCGCGGAGGCGAATTCCTCCCGCCCCCGTTTCATTCCGCCGTCCTCGAGGCCGGCGACCGTCTCGTCCTCGGCGCACCGCGCACCGCGATGGAGGAGGTCCAGTCCCTCGCCGGCGTCTCCCTCATCGACGAGAAGGAATTCGGCCTCGAGCGCGTGCGCGCCGAACACACCGTCATCGTCGAGGCGGTCATCACGAACAACTCCCACTTCGCCAGCCGCACCCTCGGCGAATCCCGTCTCCGCGAGAACTTTAGCGCGCAGGTGCTCGCCATCCACCGCCACGGCGAGAACATCACCCAGAATGTCGGCCAGGTGCCGCTCAAATTCGGCGACACCCTGCTCCTGCGCATCTCGCAGGAAGGCCTCGCCCGCCTCGGCGGCAATCCCGACATCCTGCTGCTCAGCGATACCGCCGTCGCCTCGCTCCGCCGCGACAAGCGCCCCATCGTCCTCGCGGTTCTCCTCACCGTTGTCACCCTCGCCTCGTTCAACGTCTACCCGATCTCGATCCTCGCGCTCGCCGGCGTCGTTGTTCTCGTCGCCACCCGCTGCCTGCGCATGAGTGAGGTCTACGACGCGATCGACTGGCGCATCGTCGCCATGATCGTCGGCATGATCTCTCTCGGCACCGCGATGACGAACGTCGGCGCGGACAAATGGCTCGTCGACGAAGTCATTTCGATCGTCGGCACTGCGAATCCCATTCTCGTCCTCGGCGCGTTCTACCTCATCGGCACGCTGCTCACCGAGATGATCTCGAACAACGCCGTCGCCATCCTGCTCACGCCCATCGCCTACCAGACGGCCGTGAAACTCCACTACGATCCGGTGCCGTTCCTCATCGCGATCATGTTCGCGGCCTCTGCGAGCTTCGCCACGCCGATCGGCTATCAGACGAACACTTTCGTCTACGGCGCCGGCGGCTACAAATTCCGCGACTTCCTCCGCGTCGGCGCGCCGCTCAACCTGTTCTTCCTCGTCATCGTCACGCTGCTCATCCCGATCTTCTGGCCGCTGAAATGACAAAATCGGCGCCCGCCCACCCGGGTCGACGCCGATTTCGCTCCTATCGAGACCTGGCTACTGGTCAGCGGAAACCCTAGAATGTCACCCCCATGTGCAGGCCGAAGATATTCGCATTCTGCACGAGGCCCGTGCCGTTCGGCCGGATGATGTATTGCCAGAACGGCTGCACGTAAGTGAACTTCGTGAGCTGCACGCGGTAGTCGGCTTCGATCACCGCCTCGTAGGTCTGGTGCACCGTGCGCCCGTCGTTGTAGTCGTCGAGGATCTTGTAATAGCTGTAGTTGCCGTAGGCAAACGCCACCCCGAGCTGGTCCTTGTCGCGGGTCGGGATCAGACCCTTGTAGATGAGGCCCGTGTGGAAGTAGAACGGCACCGGGCAGTTATACTTCGGTGCGAAGTTCACGAAGTTGATGATGTAGAGGCCCTGGTCGCTCAGCTTCGGCTTCTCGGTCGAAACGGGCTCCTTGAAGCTCTTGCCACCAGCGACTTCCTTTCCGTCGGAAGGGCCTTTTGCGAGAGGCTCTTCGGCGGCCTTGGAAGGCTCGCGGAACACCATCTGGTCGGCCTGCCAGTAGAGGTCGTATTTGCCATCGTATTTCGCATTGAAATATGAGGTGTTCTCGACGCCCCAATACATTCCGCCGAAGGCATATTTACCCGGCAGCTGGTCGGGACCGATCTTCGGGGTCACGCCGGTTTCACCCAGGGCATAGATGCCATTGGCATTGGGATCCGGTGCATAGCCTTCGAGATCGAGGCCATGGTTCGACATCGAGGTCGCGTTCGGGATGGCCATATAGAGGCCGCCCTGGATGTAATACCAGTCCACGGGCTTCACCTTGAGGTAGCCCCCCCATGCGGCGTAACTGCTTCCCCAGCCCACGCCAGCAGAGCCGATGCCTTTCTGCGTGCCGATGGCGTTGTTCGTGAAGAGCTTCGAGTCCGGCTGATCGGCAAAGAAATCGTAGGGATTCTGCCACCCACCCGAAATCGTCAGGAAGTCCTTCACCCCGAAGAGTTCCGGCGTCGTGTAGGACAAGAAGAACGGCATCAGGCGCCATTGCTGCCCGCTCTGGTAACGCGAGGGGTTGAACAGACTGCCTGCGCCCACGTAGGTATTCGGGCTGCGGCCGTCGCGCCAGCGCACGGAGCCCTGCGCCGTCAGACCATCGATGCCGGCGAGTTTGCCGAAGTCGAGCTTGAGCCCGAGCACGATTTCCTCGTCGAACGCGCCACGCGGGGCATCAAGGCCACCACCGGTCAAACCGTAGAAGGTGCCCTTCCAGTTGCCGTAGGGGGTGACCCCGTGATCTTCGAGAACGTCGCGCACGCCGAACCAATTGCCGGTGGCGTATTTGCCATTCAGCCAGTCGCCAAACGCGGAGGACGTCTTCGTTTCGACGGGAGGTTCCGCGGTTGGGGTTCCGGCTTGGAGGGAAACGACAGCGGCCACCGCGAGCGACCCCGCAGTCAGCCCGCGCTTCCACGAGAAATCCCTGAGTATCTGCTTCTTTTTCATTTTTGTGTGTTGGTTAGGCTGGATTGCTCTGGCCGCCCCCGCTCCGGGGAGCAGCGCTGCGCTCCTTGCACCGGCGAAGCACAGGGAATGCAAATTCCCCCTCGAACCTTTCGAATTCGTCCTCTCATCGCGGAAGATTTTCCCTCCGCTCCTTTCAGGCTTCCTTTGAAGATATCGAGTCGCTCACCGATTAACGACTCGTTTAGTCGTTTTTAAAAATCGAGCAAGCGTTTTGTGATCCAGACACGAAAAAAGCTCCCGGCCTTTCGACCGGGAGCCTTTTGTAAGTCGATCTATGAAGTTGTGATTAAGCGACGCCGGCGGCGACGGGCTCACCCTTCTCGGCGGCATCGCGATCTTTCATCGCGGCCTTGCGGCTGAGCTTCACGCGACCCTTGTCGTCGATGCCGATGCACTTCACCCAGACGGAGTCGCCCATCTTCACGACGTCCTCGACCTTGTTCACGCGGAAGTCGGCGAGTTCGGAGATGTGGACGAGGCCGTCCTTTCCGGGCAGGACTTCGACGAAGCAGCCGAATTCCTTGATCGAAACGACCGTGCCCTGGAAGAGCTCACCCGGGGTGATCTCCTTGGTCATGCCGTTGATGATCTGCTTGGCGCGGGCGAGGCTGTCGCCGTTGTTCGAGTAGATGTGCACGCTGCCGTCGTCCTCGATGTTAATCTCGGCGCCGGTCTCGGCCACGATGCCCTTGATGGTCTTGCCACCAGGCCCGATGAGGAGACCGATCTTGTCGGGGTTGATCTTGATCGTCTCGATGCGCGGAGCGTATTGGCTCATCTCGGTGCGCGGAGCGGCGAGAACGGATTCCATCACGTCGAGAACCTTCTGGCGGTCGTCGCGGGTGCGATAGATCGCCTCGGCCATGAGCGAGAGCGGGATGCCGGGCAGCTTCAGGTCGAGCTGGAAGCCGGTGACGCCCGTGCGGGTGCCGCAGAGCTTCCAGTCCATGTCGCCGAAGTGGTCCTCGCTGCCGATGATGTCGGTGAGGAGCGTGTAACGGGTCATCTGATCGCCGCTGAATTCCGTGACGAGACCGCAGCTGATGCCGGCAACGGGCGTCTTGATCGGGACACCCGCGTCCATGAGAGCGAGGATGCCGCCGCAAACGCTGGCCATCGAGGTGGAGCCGTTGGATTCCATGACTTCGCTGCTCACGCGCATCGCGTAAGGGAATTCGTTCACGGGCGGAACGACCGCGAGGATGGAACGCTCGGCGAGCGCGCCGTGGCCGATTTCGCGGCGGCCCGGGCTGCCGGTGCGGCCGGTTTCGCCGACCGAGAAGGGCGGGAAGTTGTAGTGCAGGATGAAGCGCTTGCTGGTCTCGCCACCGGTGTAGCCGTCGAGGTCCTGGGCTTCGTCCGCGGGAGCGAGCGTCGCGAGGCAGACCGCCTGCGTTTCGCCGCGCTGGAAGAGCGCCGAGCCGTGGCTGCGAGGCAGGAAGCCGGTCTCGCCGCTGAGCGGGCGGATCGTTTTCGTATCGCGGCCGTCGCAACGCACGCCCTTGTCAAGGATGCTGATGCGGAAGGCCTTCTTCTGCAGGTAGTCGAACGCCTGGCTGATCTCGAACTTCGTCGCGGCCGGGAATTTCTCGAGGATCGCGGCGGAGACTTCGTCCTTGAGCGCGCCGACCGCCTTCTGGCGGGCCACCTTGCTCGGCGTATAGATCGCGCTCTCGATGCGGTCACCCGCGACGGAGTAGGCGATTTCCATGAGTTCGTCGGCGACGGTGAAGAGCTGGGGCGTGCGCTTCGGCTTGCCGGCGATGGCGGCGAGCTCCTTCTGCGCAGCGACGAGCTTGGTCACTTCAGCCTGGGCGAAGTGCAGCGCGGCGACGAAGTCGTCCTCGGGAAGCTCGAGGGCTTCGCCTTCGATCATGATGACATCGGTTTCGTTGCCGACGTAGATGAGATTCAGGTCGCTGCCTTCACGCTCGCTATGGGTCGGGTTCGCAATGAACTGGCCGTTCACGCGGGCGACACGCACGGCACCGACGGGACCCGCGAACGGGATGTCGGAGACGGCGAGAGCGGCGCTGGCGCCATTGAGGAAAAGGATGTCGGGATCGACTTCCCCGTCCGCGCTGAGGAGGACGCCGATGATCTGCGTGTCGTAGAGATAGCCCTTCGGAAAGAGCGGGCGCAGCGGGCGGTCAGTGAGACGGCAGGTGAGGATTTCCTTCTCGGAAGGACGACCTTCGCGCTTGAAGTAACCACCGGGGAACTTGCCGACGGCAGCCGCCTTTTCGCGGTAGTCGACGGTGAGCGGGAAGAAGTCCTGACCGTCCTTGATCGTGGTCGCGGAGACGGCGGAAACGAGAATGATCGTGTCGCCGGAGCGAACGGTCACGGCGCCGTCCGCGAGGCGGGCGAGCTTGCCGGTTTCGATGGTGATTGGCGCTGAGCCCACGTGGGCTGTAACGGAATGAGGCATTTTATGGTATTCAGGTTGGCAGCGCCGGGAATGGTTCCGGGGGTGGCGCCGCGCGGGGTGGTTTGATTAATGCCAGAAAGCCCCAGCGGAATGGCCGGGGCTTTCAAAAACTGGCATTGGGGTGGTTTTCCGCGTTACTTGCGGAGTTCCAGCTTCTCGAGAATCGTCTGATAACGATCCGAAGCGGTGCGCTTCAGGTAGTCGAGAAGGCTGCGGCGCTGGGCGACCAGCTTGAGCAGACCGCGGCGCGAGGAATGATCCTTGGCGTGGGTCTTGAGGTGCTCGGTGAGTTCGGTGATGCGCTTCGTGAGCAGCGCAATCTGGACATCGGCGCTGCCGGTGTCTTTTTCATGGAGGCGCAGTGTCGCTGCGGCGGATTCGATCGTTGCCATTTCTTAAAATTGGTAGTCGGGGAGAATGGCATGGTTGCCTGCAGGAGGCAAGCGGGATTTACAGGCCCCTCGTTTTGCGGCGCATTGGTTCACTCGAACGCACTCGTCACCGGTCGGCCCCAGAAGCTCTCCGGCACGGGCAGACCGAGCAGCCACAAGGCCGTCGCCGCGGTATCGTATTGCACGACCGGCGCGGTGATCGTGAACCCGGGCTTCACGTGCGCACCGAAGGCGATCCACGGGATGATCACGTCATCCGGCGATGAGCTGCCGTGCGTGCCGGGCTGGTAGTTGCCGCCGGCCCTGGCGCGGGCGGCATTTTCCTCGGGCGTCCGGTCGTGGCCGCCGTGATCCGCCGTAATGATCAGGACGCTCGAATCCTGGATCCCGGCCGTGCGGATGGCCTCCCGGATCACCGCGATCGCCGCATCCGTCTCCGCGAGCGCCTTCAGTTTTTCCGGGGAGTTCACGCCATGGTTGTGCCCCTCGGTGTCGGGATCGGCGAAATGGATGAAACAGAGGTTCGGCTGAAATTTCCGGAGCATGTCGCCAAAAGCGGTGGCGATACTCGCTCCGCGCGGAGATTCGGGCCGAAGGAATCGGTCCACGGTGCCAGGAAGCTCCAGAGTCTTGAATTTGACTTTCCCGACGATCATCGCGGTCGTCAGGCCGGCCTTCTTCGCAAAACTGAAAATCGTGGGCACCTTCACCAGCCCCTTCTCCGGCATGAGTTCGTTCCAATCGACCTGATGCTTTTGGATGCCGACGCCAGTCAGCATCGAGGTGTGCGATGGGAGCGTGAGACTCGGGACGATCGTGTAGGCCTCCCATGTGTGGGCCCCCTCGGCTGCCATTTTCTTCAGCACGGGCATCTCCGCCTTTTCGATGCTGGCCGGCGCCCCTTGGTCGATACTGATGATGAAGACATGTTTCGCGAGCGGCGCGGAGGCGGCGCGAGCCACCGACACAGCGAGGAGAATCGTGAAAAGGACGAAAAGAGAACGACGCAGGAATGTCACGGCGCGAAGGATGCCACAAATCGCGGCCCGAGCAACGCGACGATCGCGTCACACAGTTGCTTCCCCGGGGAATATGGAGAACTGTCGACGGTGCCTTTCGACGATTCACCGGCTCCGCGGGGCCCCATCCAGCTCCGCGACGGCCGTCGCGCCCGGACTCGCCCGATCCAACCTGGCGACGCCGGGGCGCTTACCCGCGGCCTCGAGCGACTTTCTCCCACGGGCAACGCCTACCGCTTCCTGCACCATCGAAAGCGCTTCACCGAAGCCGAACTGCACTACCTCACGCATTGCGATTTCCACGACCACATCGCCGTCGTGCTCGCGCTGCTCGACGCGCAAGGCCACGAAACGGATCAGGTCGGCGTCGCGCGCTGCATCCGCACGCCGGAAGATCCCGAACTCGCCGAAGTCGGGATCGTGCTCGTAGACGACTGCCAGAATCTGGGCGGCGGCACGGCGCTCCTCCGGCACCTCGTCCGTCTCGCCTGGGCCAGCGGAATCCGGCGCTGGCAGGCTTTCTCATTCGCGGAAAATGTCGCCGCGTCGCAACTCCTGCGCCGCTTCGGCCTGGAAATCTCCCAACGGGACGCCGGTTACGGCACCACCGAGTCGATCTACGAATTGCTGCCGCCCGAGGCCGACGGAACCGCGGATTGACGGAACCGCCCACGAATGAAATTGCTGGGGCGGTGTCGTCCGATCCTCTGTCCACCCACCTCACCGAGCTCCGCGCCTGCACGCGTTGCCCGGCCATGCACCGGCCGGCCGTCGTCGGCCGTCCGGCCAACAGCCGCATTCTTCTCGTCGGTCAGGCGCCCGGCGTGAAGGAGCCGATCCTCGGCCGGCCGTTCGCGTGGACCGCCGGGAAAACGCTTTTCAAATGGATCGAGTCCGCCACCGGCTGGAACGAGGAAACCGCCCGCGACCGGATTTACTTCGCGGCCGTCTGCCGCTGCTTCCCCGGCAAGGCCACGCGGGGCGGCGGCGACCGTGTGCCCGACTCCACCGAGATCGCCAACTGCGCGCCATGGATGCACCGGGAATTTGAAATCCTCCGGCCCACGCTCGTGCTGGCGGTCGGCAAGCTCGCGATCTCGCAATTCCATCCCTTCGCGCTGCTTTCGGAGGTCGTCGGTCGCACCTTGCCGATCACCTATGGCGGACACTCCTGCGAATTGCTGCCGCTCCCGCATCCGTCCGGCGCATCCACCTGGCATCGCATGGAGCCGGGAAAAAGCCTGCTGGGCCTCGCCCTTGCACACCTCGCCACCCACGTGGCCGAAATGGACGCCTCAGCGCCGCAGCCAATCGCCTGACGCGATCACCGGCCGGCCGACGCAGATTTCGACGCGCACCTCATACACCCAGCATCTCTCGATGGTGCCGTCCTCCCGCATCGCATCGACTCTCACGCGGCGATATTCGCCGGCCTCCGGATCCGCGAGGTCGATTCCCTCCCATTCATCCAACCCGGCCAGCGCAGCGGCCGTCACATCGAAAAGCTCTCCCTGCACCCACTCGCCCGAGGAATCGAGCCGCAACCCTGGATAGGCCTCGAGATCGAATAGCCTCCCCCGGACCCTTGCCGGCGCCACAAAGTCCGCCCCGGGGTAGAAGACCTGCACATCCCGCGAACCTCCACGCCGGAGCGTGCCGTAAAGAAAAATGCGAGCGCGGTCGTCCGCTGCCACCTCAGCTCCGCGCGGAAAATCCACTAATCTCTCGCACGCGCGCCTCGAGCTCCCGCACCCGATTCTCGAGCCGGTGAATCGTGTCCGCCGCCATGTCGAGCTGCCGGCGCTTTTCGAGCAGGCCGACTTCCAGTTCACGAATCCGCTTTTGCAGGCCGAGGCGAATGACCCCGCGCGACGGCGACCGGCTCAAATCATCGTCCACCTGCAAATCCGGGGCCGGGAAAAACTTCGCCTCGCGGAAGGGCAACTCCGTGCCCGTGCAGCAATCGAGAATGACCGTGTCGCCCTTGATTTCGCCGTTTTCCAGAAACTCGAGCAGCGAGCCAACCGTGGTCGGTCCGTAGTAATGATCGTCCTCGAGCTTCACAATCCAGTCCATCCCGAGCTCCGGAATCATCGGCGCCTTCGTCCACACGAGCAAATCGTTCGACAGGGTATCCTGCGGCGCGATCTGAGCCGTGCCCGCCCATTCGAGAATGCGCGCAAATGTGACGGGGCCGAAAATCTCGCCGTTATCGTGTTTCTTAAGATGCCAGTGCTCGGATGGGTCGGTGGGCATTTGGGGAGGAAGCTTTCGACTACCTTCGCCGCCCGGAACCAAAAAAACAAGTGTCTGCGCGCCTCCGGAAAATCAGCAAGTTTCGGCTTTCCCGGCGAACTCCGTAACCCCCCGCCCCGGCGCTCCGTTTCCCCGCACGCCGCGACTTGCAGAGCGCCCCGAGTGATTCTATGCTGGCCGGCTCTATGAAACAGACGTTGTTGGACAAAGTGTGGCAGGCTCATTCGGTGCGGGAACTGGCAAACGGCCAGACCCAGCTCCTGATCGGCACGCACTTGATTCACGAAGTCACCAGCCCGCAGGCCTTCGGCATGCTGCGCGATCTCGGGCTGAAGGTCCTCATGCCGCACCGCACGTTTGCAACCGTCGACCACATCGTGCCCACCGACGAACGCGAAGAGCCATTTTCCGATCCGCTCGCCGAGGAAATGATCCAGGCGCTGCGCAAGAATTGCGCCGAGAGCGGCGTCACCTTTTTCGACCTGCCCACCGGCAAGCAGGGCATCGTTCACATTGTCGGTCCCGAGCAGGGCATCACGCAGCCCGGCACGACCATCGCCTGCGGCGACTCGCACACGAGCACGCACGGCGCCTTCGGCGCAATCGCCTTCGGCATCGGCACCAGTCAGGTGCGCGACGTGCTCGCCACGCAGACGATGGCCATCGGCAAGCCAAAGGTTCGCCGCGTCGAGGTCAACGGCAAACTCAAGCCCGGCGTCTACGCGAAGGACGTCATCCTGCACATCATCCGCAAGCTCGGCGTGAACGGCGGCCTCGGCTATGCCTACGAATTCGCCGGCACGACGTTCGACAATTTCACGCAGGAAGAGCGCATGACCGTCTGCAACATGTCGATCGAAGGCGGCGCGCGCGTCGGCTACGTCAATCCCGACCAGACGACCTTCGATTACCTCGAGGGCCGCCCATATTCGCCCAAGGGCGCAGAGTGGGATGCCGCCGTCGAGCGCTGGAAGAGCTTCGCGAGTGACGCGGACGCCGTCTATGACGACATCGTCGTTTACAACGCCGAGGACATCGCGCCGACCGTCACCTGGGGCATCAACCCCGGCCAGGCTGTGTTCATCGACGAGACCGTGCCCACGCCCGAGGAGCTGCCCGAGAAGGACCGCGCCACCGGCATCGAGGCCCTCGCCCACATGCACCTCACCGGCGGCGCGCCGATCAAGGGCACCAAGGTCGATGTCGCCTTCCTCGGCAGCTGCACGAACGGCCGCCTGAGTGATCTCCAGGAAGTCGCCACCTACCTCAAGGGTCGCAAGGTCAGCCCGAACGTGAAGGCCATCGTCGTCCCCGGCTCGCAGGGCGTCTCGTCCATCGCCGAGTCGCTCGGCCTGGCGGAAATCTTCCGCGACGCCGGCTTCGAATGGCGTGGCGCCGGTTGCTCGATGTGCCTCGGCATGAATCCCGACAAACTCGTCGGCGAACAGCTCTGCGCCAGCTCGAGCAATCGCAACTTCAAGGGCCGCCAGGGCTCGCCGACCGGCCGCACCGTGCTCATGAGCCCGCTCATGGTCGCCGCCGCGGCGGTCACGGGTGAGATCGCCGACGCCCGCGAGGTGTTCGATCTCGTCTAGCGATCTTGAACTTTCGGTTTCGGCTCTCGGATTGGCGGCGCGCGAGCGCCGTCTTCCTTCTCGCACTCTCGCTCGCGCATTCGTCGGCATCCGCCGCCGGCGCGCCCTACCTTTGGAAGATCGAGGGAGCCAGGGTGCCGTCGTGGATCTTCGGCACGATTCACCTCGCCCGCCCGGATGTCGCCACGCCTCCCGCCGTGGTGCGCGCCGCCGCCGAAAGCGCCGATGCCGTATTCACGGAGATCCCAATGGACCGCGAAACCCTCCTGGCGCTCGCCCCACGGCTCCTGCTCCCTCCCGACAAGTCACTCTCCGCGATCGCCGGCCCCGAGATCGTCGCATCCCTGAAAGCTGAGCTTCGTCATTCCGAGGGCGGGCTCGCCGCGATACCCGCCTCCTTCGATCGCCTCAAGCCCTGGGCCGCCGCCGTTTCGTTGCTGGAACTCGATGATCAGTCGAAATACCCGGGCCTTCTCGCGCTGGATACGACCCTCTTCCGCCACGCCGCCGCTGCCGGCAAGGAAACCGGAGGCCTCGAAACACCCGCCGAGCAGCTCGCCATTTTCGACGATCTCGCCGAGGCCGAGCAGATCACCATTCTGCGAGAAACCCTCGCTCAGCTCCGAGACTTCCGCGCGAAGGGCAGGAGCCTTTCCGACACCCTCGCCGCGCTCTATCTCGCCGGCGACCTCACCGCACTCGTCACGGAACTCAACAAGCTTGACGCCATCTCCGATGATCCCGCGCTCAGCGCGAAACTCATGGACCGCCTGCTCGACCAGCGAAATGCCCGCATGGCCGAGCGGATCATCCGAAAGCTCCGCGACCAGCCGGAGAAATCCTGGTTCTTCGCCGTGGGCGCCGCGCACCTCGAAGGCGACAGCGGTCTCCTCGCCGCCTTTGAAAAAGCCGGTTTCAAACTGACGCGAACCCGGTAAACTCTTCCACACTCAAAACTCCGCTTAGCGAATTCCTTATGGCCCTCGAAAAGATCACCCAGGTCGCCGGCACGGCAATCTACGTTCCCGGCGACGACATCGACACCGACCGCATCATCCCCGCGCGTTTCATGAAATGCGTCACGTTCGACGGTCTCGGCGAATTCGCATTCATCGACGTCCGCGTCGATCCCACCACCGGCGAAAAGACCGACCACCCGCTCAACGATCCCCGCTTCGCCGGCGCCAGCATCCTGCTCTCCGGCTCGAACTTCGGCTGCGGCAGCTCGCGTGAGCACGCCCCGCAGGCCCTCTACCGCTACGGCTTCCGCGCCATCATCGCCGAGAGCTTTGCGGAAATCTTCTTCGGCAACTCCACCACGCTCGGCATTCCCTGCATGGTCATGAGCCAGGCCGACATCGCCGCCGTTGCCGCGCTCGTCGAGGCCGACCCTGCCGCCGAGGTCACCGTCGACGTCACCGAGGGCAAGGTCTCGATCGCCGACATGGACTTCAAGGCCGCCGTCCCGCCGCAGGCTCGCGAAGTCCTGATCGCCGGCAAATGGGACGCCATCGCCGATTTGCTCGAGGCCGTGCCCGCGGTGAAGGACACCGCCGCGAAGCTGCCTTACATGCAGACGGCGTAAGCCCCCGCGCTCACAATCCCAGCGCCGCCGGCAGATCGGCAAACGAGTCGATCATGACATCCGGGGAGACCTTCGCCGAGCGCAGGTCTTCCTCGCGAAATTTTCCCGTGCGCACGAGCACGCCACGCAGACCCGCGCCCTGCCCGCCTCCCACATCGCCCTCGAGGTCATCCCCGACCGAAGCCACGGCGTCCAGAGGCACTCCCAGGGCCGCCACCGCCGTCTCGAAAAACGCGCGCGCCGGCTTGCCGAGCAACGTCGCCTCGCGACGGCTCCCGTATTCCAGCGCCCGCACAAACGCCCCGACGTCGAGACGCATTCCCTCGGCCGCGCGATACATTCGATTCTCCGCCAGCGCGTAAAAATCCGCTCCCGCGAGGAGCAGCTGGAAGGCGCGATTCAATCTCTCCGCCGTAAAATCCGCGCCGAGATCCCCCACCACAACCGCCGCCGCGCCATCATCCACGGCGTCGATCCCCTCCATGTCCGCCAGCACGGGCGCCTTCAGCAGGAAATGCGCCCGCTTCACCCTGTGCTCACGCAGCACCGCAGCCGCGACCCGTGGCGCCGTGAAGATATCGTCCGCATCAATCGCGAGTCCCAATTCCTCGAGATGGGCCACGATCATCGCGAGTGGCTTGCTGGTCGTATTCGTGAGAAATCGCAGGGGCAGCCCCGCCTCGCGCAACCGCTTCAACGCTTCACGCACCCCGGGCAAGATCTCGTCGCCGACATACAGCGTGCCGTCGAGATCGATCACCAGCCCCCGCACTCCCCGCAGCGCCTCCATGGCTCGAAGATTAGCATTTGCCGGGCCCCGACGCAGGTGGATTATTGAAGAGTCATGCTCGCTGCGCGCCTTCACGGATTCGGAAAACCCGCCGATGTTCTCTCTCTCGAAGAACTCTCCCTCGCCGCCCCGGCAACGAACGAAGTCCAGCTCGAGATGCTCGCCGCGCCGATCAACCCGGCCGACCTCAACGTCATCGCCGGCACCTATGGCCAGCTCCCCGAGCCTCCGGCCATCATTGGCAACGAGGGCGCCGGTCGCATCGTCGCCGTCGGCGCGGAAGTCACCACGCTTCATCCCGGCGATCTCGTCGTGCCTCTCCCGCTGGGCTCGTGGTGCGGCGCCCGCAATGTTCCGGCGGATGAAGTCATCCCGCTTCCCGTCGGCATCGATCCCGCTCAGGCCGCCATGCTCAGCATCAATCCCCCGTCCGCCTACGCCATGCTGCATGACTTCCAGACGCTCTCGCCCGGCGACTGGATCGTTCAAAACGCCGCGAATTCCGGCGTCGGACGCTGCGTGATTCCGATCGCCCGTCGTCTCGGCCTCCGCACGCTGAACGTTGTCCGCCGGCCCGAACTCGTCGACGAACTGCTCGCCCTCGGCGCGGACCGTGTCGTCACCGAGGAAACCGATCTTCGCGCGGAGGGGCGCAACCTCATGGACGGCGCACAGGCCCGGCTCGCCCTCAACGCTGTCGGCGGCGCCAGCGCCCTGAATCTCGCGAACGCCCTCGCGCCCGGCAGCCCGCTCGTCACCTACGGAGCCATGAGCCGCCAGCCGCTCAAAATCCCCAACGGCCTCGTGATTTTCGGCGGACTCAGCTTCCACGGCTTCTGGCTGCGACGGTGGTTTCTCGAGAAGCCAGCCGCCGAGCAGCACCGGGTCTTCGCCCTGCTGGCGGAAATGATCCGTGAGGGCGCCCTTTACGTTCCCATCCATCGCACGTTTCCCCTGCGCGAGATCCACGCCGCCATTCAGGAAGCCGAGGGAGAACGCCGCTCCGGGAAAGTTCTGCTCGATTTGCGGGCCGATTAATTCCGTGCGCGAGCGCTTTGCGCGGCCGGAAAATCTGCTAGAACTTCCCGGCTCATGGAAACGATCGTCATCGGCCACCGGAATCCCGACATGGATGCCATTGTGTCGGCCATCGCCTACGCCGAACTCAAGCGCCAGACTGGAGACGCCACCGCCATCGCCGGCCGCTGCGGCAATACGAACGAACGCATCGACTTCGTGCTCGAGAAATTCGGCGTGCCCGCTCCCGTCTTTTACAGCGACGTCCGGCCCCGCGTGGGCGACGTCATGGAACGCGACGTCCTCTCTGTCCACGTCCACGAGCCCGTCTATAACGCGATGCTCCAGATCGGCGAGAACCGCTTTCGCGGCGTGCCCGTCGTCGATGACGAAAACCGCTGCCTCGGCCTCATCTCGAGTTTCAAGATCAGCCGTCACCTCTTCCCGCAGCCGGAGGAAATCCGCAGCGCCCGCGAAGTCGACTCGTCCCTCGCCAATCTCTGCACCACCATTCACGGCACGGTGCTCGTCGGCTCCCCCTGCACCGAAAGCGCTCGCTACCTTCTGGTGGTGGCGGCGACGCGCACCGGCTCGCTCCGTAAGCGCATCGAGAAACTCGACGTCGAGCGCATCGTTCTCATCGTCGGCGATCGCTCCAACGTCCAGCACCTCGCAATCGAAGCCGGCGTGAAGGCGCTCGTCGTCACCGGCGGCCTCGAGGTCGAAGAAGACGTCCTTGCCGCCGCCCGCGCGAAGGGCACCGTCGTCGTCAGCTCGCCCTACGACACCGCGACCACCGTCCTTCTCGCCCGCAGCTCCGTGAGTGCCGAGCGAATGCTTTACGCCGACTTTCAGTCCCTCCAGCCGGACCTTCCCCTCGAGGAAGCCCGGCGCGAAATCGTTCTCTCCTCGCAATTTGCCTTCCCGGTCATCGACGAGACCGGCCGCCTCGAGGGCGTCCTTTCCAAGAGCGATTTTCTCAAGCCGATCCCGCGACAGCTCATCCTCGTCGATCACAACGAGCTTTCCCAGGCCGTCAAAGGCGCCGAGACGCTTCCCGTCCTCGAGATTATCGACCACCATCGCCTCGGCGCCGTCAGCACGGAGACGCCCATCCTGTTCCTGAACCGTCCCGTCGGTTCGACCAGCACGATCGTGGCCACCTGCTGGGAACAGGCCGGCGTGCCCATTCCCAGGCCGATCGCCGGCATCCTCATGGCGGGCGTCATTTCGGATACGCTCAACCTCACCTCTCCCACGACCACCGACGTCGACCGTAGCATCATGGCCCGCCTGTCCGCCATCGTCGGGATCGAGCCCGCCAAGCTCGCCGCGGAAATTTTCTCCGTCGGTTCCCCGCTTCTCACCATGAGCCCGGACCAGGCCGTCACCGCGGACTGCAAGGAATACGAGGAAGGCGCCACCCGCTTCAGCGCCGCGCAGATCGAGGAACTCTCCTTCTCGCACTTCCCCGAGAAAAAGGACGAACTCATGGAGGCTGTCGAACGCTTTCGCGCCTCGCGCAGTCTGCTGTTTTCCGCCCTGCTCATCACGGACATCAACACCCAGAACTCCGTGCTGATCGTGCGCGGTGACGAGAGCTTCACCCGGCACATCGATTACCCCTCCATCGAGCCCCATCTCTGGCAGCTCGACGGCGTCGTCTCCCGCAAGAAACAGCTCCTGCCCTATCTCACCAGCCTGCTCTCGCGCGCCGTGTAAGCAGGAAAGGACTTGGAGATCTCATAAGTCCTCCAAGTCCCCGTGACGCCGCCCCCTCACACCACATTCGTCTCGACCTCGATGTTGCCATGCGTGGCCTTCGAGTAAGGGCAGATGTCATGCGCCGCCGCCACCAGCTCCTCCGCCACCTCGCGGTCCAGCCCCGGCAAGCTCACATCCAGCCGCGCCGAGAGGAAAAACGCCCCGTCCGCCAGGTTCAGGTGGATCTCCGCGTCCACCGCGGCATCCGGCGGCAGGGCGACCTTCCTTCGCGAGGCCGCCAGCCCCAGCGCCCCGAGGTAGCAGGCCGACCATGCCACGCCGAAGAGATTTTCGGCCGCCGGGTGCGGCTCGGGAAGTTTGACGTCGACGAAACCGTCGGCACTCCGCCCAGCCCCCTCGGGGCCAGCGGTCGTGTGAGTCTTGCCAGTAAAGAGAACCTTCGCGCTCATGGAGATGTCCTTTCGTTGGTTAGGGTGATTCGCCTGCCGACCGGCAGGCCCTTGCCACGAACCCTACCCCGCATTGGCGAAAAATCGAGTTCCGGTCGACACCAGCTTCTGACCCTGCCCGTCTGATCGGAGCGTCTATCGAACCGCCGGTGGAGCGCGCTGCCGTTTGGACGAGTAAAGAACCTGGCAATCCCCTCAGTGCTCGGTCGCCTTTTCGGCACCGAGGCCGGTGCTGGCCCGCACGGTCAGCTCGGTGAATTTTTCGGCGCGGGCGGGGGCGCGGGAGAGCAGCGTGCCGAGGATCGCGCCAAGGAAGCCGAGCGGGATGCTCACGAGGCCGGGATTCTTGAGCGGGAAGAGCGGCGTGCCGGCGATGAGCGCCTTCGCATCCGTGCCCATCACGCTCGGGCTCACGAGGATGAGCGCGATGGAGCTCACGAGCCCCACGGCCATGCCGGTGACGGCGCCGGCGGTGTTGAAGCGGCGCCAGAAAAGGGAGAAGACGAGCGCGGGGAGGTTCGCGCTGGCGGCGACGGCAAAGGCGAGGCCGACGAGGAAGGCGACGTTGATCGTCTGCAGTTTGATGGCGAGCACGATGGAGATTGCGCCGACGACGAAGGCGGTGACGCGGGCGACGAAGACTTCTTCGCCGGGCCGGTGCTCGCGCCGGTGGTGGATGACGTTCGTCCAGAAGTCGTGGGCGAGGCTCGTGCTGGCGCTGATGGTGAGGCCGGCGACGACGGCGAGGATGGTGGCGAAGGCGACGGCGCTGATGAAGGCGAAGAGCACCTCGCCGCCGAGCGCCTGCGCGAGCAGGGGTGCGCTCATGTTGTCGTTTGGCTTGCCGCCCACGACGATGCGATCCGGCGTAAGGATGGTGGCCGCGCCAAAGCCGAGGAAGGTCGTCATCAAGTAGAACGAGCCGATGATGACCATGGCCCAGACGACGGAGGCGCGGGCGGTGGGCGCGTCGGGCACGGTGTAGAAGCGCACGAGGACGTGGGGCAGGCCGGCGGTGCCGAGCACGAGGGCGAGGCCGAGCGAGATCATGTCGAGCGGGCCCCAGCCATGGGTGACGGCGGCGCCGAATTTCAAGCCGGGCTCGAGGAAATTCCGCGTGACGAGCTCGCCATTCTGGTGGAACGAGACGTGGGTGATGGCGTCGAGGAATTTCGCGAAGCTGTAGTCGAAGTGCCGCATCACGAGCACGCTGAGCAGCAGCGAGCCGGACATGAGGAGCACAGCCTTGATGATCTGCACCCAGGTGGTCGCGAGCATGCCGCCGAAGACGACGTAGATGATCATGAGCGCGCCGACGGCGACGACGGCCATCTCGTAGCTCACGCCGGGGAGCAGGAGCTTCACGAGCGCGCCGGCGCCGACCATCTGGGCGATCATGTAGAACGTGGAGACGGTGAGCGTGCTGAGCGAGGCCATGGCGCGCACGGGCCGCGGGCTCATGCGGAAGGCGAGCACGTCGGCCATCGTGTATTTGCCGGTGTTCCGCAGCGGCTCGGCGACGAGGAGCAGCACGGTGAGGTAGGCGACGAGGAAACCGACGGAGTAGAGGAAACCGTCGTAGCCGTTGAAGGCGATCATGCCCGCGATGCCGAGGAAGCTGGCCGCGCTCATGTAATCGCCGCCAATGGCGAGGCCATTCTGCCAGCCGGTGATGCGTCGGCCGGCAGCGAAATACGCGCTCGCGCCGGAGGATCGCCGGGCGCTCCACCACGTGACGGCGAGCGTGGCGGCGACGAACGCGAGGAACATGGAGAGCGCCACGTGGCTCTCCGATGCGGCCTGGGCAAACAGCGGAAGCGGGCTCATTTTCGCCCGAATTTCCGCAGCACCGCCACCGCCGCGCGATCCCAGCCGACAGCCGCGCGCACGTAGAAGGCGGCGAGAATCCACGCCATGAAGAACTGCGAGAGCGCAAAGAGGTAGGCGGCGTTCAGGTCGCCCCAGATCGGCGTCGCCATCAGCTTCGGCGCGTAGCCGACAAGCACTGGCAGGGCAAAGTAGTAGCCGAGGAAGAACACCGTCGCGGGGGCGATGAATTTGATCTTGGCGGCGAGCAGGTGGCGGAAATCGGCGTCCTTCGCAATGTCCTCCCAGGGAGGATCATCGTGAGAACGGCGCGTCGCCACGGAATCGGAGGAATCCGGGAGGGACATTGCAGGGGATGCTAACAAGCACGGCCGGCTGGCAAAAGGCCGAAAGCCAGTCGGCCGCTCTCGTGGCGCAGAAAAATGTTCCCCCTTGCCTTCGCGTCGAACCCTGCTCTACTTGCCTTCGTTCATACAGAGCCCCTTTGGGCGTAGGTAGATTTGCTAGTTGGTGTTTGTGGCGCGCGAGAGCGCGAGCTTCCTGTGGCGATTCGAGATTCGGTAATCGAATGCCACGACTAATGGGTTCCCGCTATGGGCCAACCAAACACAACACCATGTCCACCAAACTCTACGTCGGAAATCTTTCCTTCGACACCAACGACGCCGACCTTCGCTCGGCTTTCGCCGCCTGCGGTAACGTCACTGACGTCGCCGTCGTGCAGGATAAAATGACCGGCCGCTCCCGCGGTTTCGGCTTCGTCACCATGTCCACTGCCGAGGAGGCCCAGGCCGCCATCGCGCAGTTCCACGGCAAGGATTTCGACGGCCGCAACCTCACCGTCAACGAGGCCCGTCCTCGCGAAGACTTCGGCCCGAATGCGCCCCGCAAGTCCTTCGGCGGCGGTAACAACCGCAACGGTGGCGACCGCGATCGCCGTCCGGCCCGTCGTTACTAATCTCGCGGCTCCGGCCTCGATTTAAGAACCTTCGAAACGCCCCGCCTCACCGCGGGGCGTTTCCTTTTTCCCGGTCACGCGTCACCGCCGGGCACCCAGGGCTCCTCCTCACGCCCCGCGAGAAAGTTCTCGAAGCGGGCCAGCGTGAAGAGAAAGTCGGACAGCCGGTTCAGGTAGACGGGCAGCTCGGGATTGATCGGTTCCGCGGCGGCGAGTCGCAGCACGTCGCGCTCGGCCCGTCGGGCGATGGCTCGGCCAAGCTGCAACTGCGCGGCCGCGGCAGTGCCTCCCGGCAGGATGAAGGTGCGCAGCGGCGGCAGCATGGCCGTCATTTCATCGATTTCCGATTCCAGCCATGTGGTTTCGGCGGCCCCCACTCGCGGAATCGCGGGCTTCGCCGTATGGGGCGTGGCGAGATCGGCGCCGGCGGCAAAAAGCTGGCTTTGGACAACCCGCAGCATCTCCCCGACACGAGGCTGCGGCGTCGCCGCTCGCGCCACCCCGAGCACGGAATTCAGCTCATCGACCGAGCCATGCGCTTCGATGCGCAAGGAGGTCTTCGCGACGCGATCCCCGGAAAAAAGTCCCGTCGTGCCATCGTCTCCCGTGCGCGTGTAAATCTTCATGCCCGCGCCTTCCGTCCGTTATTTCTCGCTGATCGAAACAGAAACCGTCTGCCCGATGCGCAGAGGAATCGGCGGCTTGCCGGTGATCTGGATTCGCACGGGAAACCGCTGCGGCAACCGCACCCAGTCGATCGTCTGGCTGACCTGCGGGATCAGTTCGACGCTCGATCCGTCATCCAGAAAAATCGCCCACCCGGTGCTCTCGACCACGCCGGAAAAGGGCTGGCCAACGTGTCCCATGAGCGTGATGCGGGCCTGATCGCCCGGCCGAATGGAGGAAATCTGCGTCTCCTTGAAATAGCCGGCGACCCAGAACGAACTGGAGTCGACCAGCGCAAGAAGCTGCTGCCCCGCGTTCACATAGGTCCCCGGGCTGGTATTCACATTCGTGAGGTAGCCGTCCACCGGGGCATAGACCCGGGTGTAGTTGAGATTGAGCTGCGCGCCCTCGAGCTGCGCCTTCGCGGCGGCGACATTGGCGGCGGCCGAGTCATACTGATCCTGCGCGTCCTGATAGGCCTGCTCGCCGACGACGTTGTTTTTGTAAAGCGTCGTCTGCCGCTCGAGATTCTGCTGCATCTGGAGAGCCGTGGCCTCGGCCTGCTTGACCTTCGCCGCGGCAAGATCGGCCGCGGCCTGGAAGGTCGAGGGATCGATCGCGAAAAGCAGATCGCCCTTTTTCACCGGCTGGTTGTCCCTGATCGGGATTTCGATGATCGGTCCGGCCACGCGGGGCGCAATCCCCACGATGTTTGCCCGCACCTGCCCATCGCGCGTCCACGGCTGGTGATCGTAGCGCTGGTAAAGCAGCGTCGCTCCGAGAAGCGCGAGCGCCACGACGGCGAAGGTGATGACGAAACGGAGGCCGGGCTTGATCATGGAGCGAGGACGAGGCCGATAGCGGAGTAGAAGAGCACGACGAGGGCCAGAAAAAACAGCGGCAGGTGCCAGATGTATCGCGTGAGCTGCGCATGCTCGAGCACGCGCACCACCAGCCACGCCAGAAGATACGCAAACACGCCGATCATCATCCACCACGGCACAAAGGTGCCGAAGAACTCGATATCAGCGTTCGTGAGGGCAGGCATGCGAAGCCCCGATCATTGGCCGCATTTTTTGGTTGGCGCAAGCGCGGGCGCGACCTTGGATGAGCGCCGTGCCCGAGACTGCTCCCGCCCGCCCCGCAGATGCCGGTTCGCGCCTGGCGGAATTTTTCGAGGATGTCGGCGTGCGGCAGGGCTTGAAAATGGCGATCGCCGGCGTGCTTGGCTTCGCGATCGCCCTCTGGCTGCGCCTGCCAAACCCCACGTGGTGCATCTTCACGGTCATCGTCCTCATGCTGGCCCAATACGTGGGCGCGATCGCCGAAAAAGCCGTGCTCCGCGCGATCGGCACGATGGCGGGCGCCGCCATCGGCATTCTTCTCGTCGGCAATTTTGCAAACGATCCTCCCGTGATCATCGCGGGCGCCTTCATTGTTTCGGCGTTCGGCACGATGATGTTCGGCGGCAACTGGTATCCCTACGCGTTCTTCCTTGGCGCGCTCACGACACTCGTCGTCGTCGGCACCACGATGGAAGATCCCGCCAATACGTGGCACATCGGCATCAGCCGCTGCCTGGAGATTTTGCTGGGCATCGTGGTTTCCACCGCGGTCACCGGCGTGATCTGGCCTCGCTACGCCCGGGACGAATTCCACAAGTGCTTCCGCGCGACCCTGCGGGAAGCGGGCGAGATCACCACCGCCCGCAGCCGGCGCCTGCTCGACAACACCGAAGTTCCCCCGTCGATTGCCGGGACCGAACTGCGCTTCGTCACGCGGATGAACACGCTCCGCCTGCTGCTGCGTTACGGGCAGCGGGAAAGCGAATATTTCCGAGCGAAGCTGCCCCTGCGCAGTCGCATGATTGCCGCGCTCGGCGCCCTCTTCGAAGCGGCCGAAAGCCTCGGCCAACGCCTGCCCGAGCAATCGCGCTACCGCGACCTCATCAGCGACGAACTCCGGGAAATTCAGACACTCCTCGAGCGCGAGTTCGCGGCTCTCACCAACTTCGATGTCAAAATCCCTCTCGAGCCCGAAAATGCGGCGCTGGCCGAGGCGATCCGGCGTTGCGACGCCCATTTGATCGACCTTCGCGACCGCGGCCTCACGAAAACGATCCCGGTGCAGGAGGCGATGGATTTTTCCTCGCACTACACGGCTCTCGTGGACATCTCCGCGCGGCTCCGCGTGATCCGGGAATGCGCACATCAAATCTACGCCACGACGGAGTCGATTGCCCCCGCCGGTCGCAAGCGATGGGCGCGGCTCAAGATCACGAACTTCTGGGTCCGCACTGGCATCAAGGGCGGCCTCACCGCCGTGCTGGCCCTCATCTACGTCAACTGGATCAATCCCCCCGGCGGCCTCACGGTGCCCTTTGCCGCGTGGCTCCTCACCGCGACCTCCCGGCTCTATCCCGGCGGCGAGGGCGATCGCCGGGCTTTCAGCTACGCCCTCGTCATCGCCCTCGTCGGCATTCCCTATTCGATGCTGCTCTTCGTGATCTGGCCGTTCCTCGCCCACTACTTCTGGATGAACATTTTTCTCGCGACGGGCCTCTTCGTGCTCGGGCTGACGTTCGCGCGCCAGGGCGGCATCTCGCTCTACGGCCAGTGCGGCATGCTTTTCTTCATCGGCGCCATCGGCCTGAACGCCCAGGAGCCCGTTACGTTTCCGCAGGTCGTGAACGTCTATTTTGGCGTCGTCCTCTCGCTGCTGTTCTCCGCCGTCATCCAGCGCATGCTCTGGCCGCTCCTTCCGCAGCGGGAGATTTTCGGCCTCTTCCGGGAATTCTTCGCGTGCTGCCGCCAGCTCCTCGGAACGCTCACTCCCGAGGAACGCTCCAATGTCGAGGAACGCCTGGCGCTCATTCCCTCCGAGGCCGCGGCGTGGATCAATGTCACGACCACGCCCGAGTATCCGGCCGGCGAGAGCCGCAGGCTGCTCGAACTCCTGCAGACCGCCGAACGTCTCAGCTACTGCATTCTCTCGACCCGCAAGCTGGACGAGATCGACACGCCTTCCGAAATCAAGGATCGCCTCCGCGACCATCTCACGGCCCTCGAGACCAGCTACCGCGAAACGCTCGCCGGCTTCGAGAGCACCTTCGAACGCGGCCCGAGACCGTTGTCCGCGCCCTCCCTGCTCGCCTCGTTTCAGCCCCTCGAAGCCGAGCTCGGCGACATTCGCCAGCGCTATCTTTCGGGCGAAATTTCGTTTCCCGCGGCGATTCCCTATCTCGGCGCAATGAATTTCGTCGAGGAAGCGGCCCGCACCATGGACCGTTGCGCCGAGCAGATTCGCGGCCTCGCGCTCGAGAAATATCGCGGCGACTACGCGCTGTGACCGTTGAGAAACACGCCCCGCGGCGGCGTGCAATTTTCGACGATCACCTCGAAGGCATCTTCCGTCGCCCCCGAAAAGGGAAGCGTGATGAAATCCGCGCGAGCCCCCACGGTCAGCTCGCCAAGCCGGCCAGCCATCCCCAGCGCGGCCGCCGGATTTCGCGTGACCATGTCCAGCAGCTCCGCCGGCGCGACATTCGGAAAACTGCGCCGGAAGGCTTGCATTTCCTCGAAGAGATTCAGCCCTCGATTGCTCGCGCAGCTGTCGGTGCCAAGGCTGATGCGGAATCCGAGCCCGCGCAGCGTCTCGTAGGGGAACGGCGGCCGACCGAAATACCCGTGGCAGTTCGGGCAATGCACGATCGCGAACGACTTCGCATGCGGCGCGAGCAACGCTTCGTCCCCGGGGCCGAGTTGATTCATGTGCGCGAGAATCGCTCCCGCCGGGAGCGCCTCGGCCTCGAGCAGATGCCGAATGGGCGTCTTCCGGCCACAGTCACTCATGTCCCGGCCCAGGCCGTTCAGAAATTCGAAGAGCGGCCCCTCCCCTTCCGCGAACATCTGCATTTCCTCATCGGACTCGGCAAGATGCGTCGTGAAGGGCATCCCGTATTTCTCCGAGCAGAAGCGCGCGAGCCGGTAAAGCTCCGTTGAAGTCGTGTAGGGCGCGTGCGGGGAAAGCCCGAATCCGCCGTGCCACGCCGGCCGCTGCTCGAAAAACGAGAGGGCGCCGGCCACGACGTCCTCGGTGTGAATGCGCGTGCGGATGTCGAGTAGCTCGTAAAACCACCAGGTGCGGATCGCCGGCGGCCGGAGATTCACCATCAGCTCGGGCAGCGACTCGATATTCAACACGGTCGTCGTTCCCCACGAACGCAGCTCCTCGAGACCGTCGGCGATCGACTTGAGATAATCCGCGTCGCTGAGAACGCGCTTGAGATCGTTGATGCGGCGAACCCACGCCGAAAAACTCGTGCTGGGGAGGATCGCCCCGCGCATCACCGTGAAATCAAGATGGCAATGCCCGTTGATCAGTCCGGGGAGAAGGATCACCTCGCCGTGATCGACGATCTCCGCGGCCGGAAACCGGGCGCGAATCTCAGGAAAGCGTCCGATGGCGACGAGGCCCATCCCCTCCACGGCGATCGCGCCATCCTCGATGGGAGGGGCGGAAAGCGGCAGAATGAGACGGGCGCGATGGAGGAGCATGGGCCGCCGTGGATACTATTTGGCGGACGAGATCGGGCGACGAAAAAGCGCCCGATCCGCCCGCTTTCTCATCCGGCGGATGGCAGATTTTCCTTCGCCACGGGGCGACAGGCGGCAACGAAAAGGTTACAGGCCTCCGCGCAGAGAATCGGCAGCGACTCGGTCATCTGCCCCGAGAAGGGTGTCGTGCCATCAACGCGCCAGAGTCGTTGCCGCAGGCATCCTTCGACACAGATTTTCTCGACGAGTGCATCGGCCTGATCGTCGCGGATGAGTTGCGTCACGCGATACATGCCGGTCTGGCGTCCAAGCGTTTCCCGGAGACTGACCGGGGCCAGTTCCCGGCGCTCGGCCGCCAGCCATGTCCCCAGCGCGGCCGGGTAGAAATAGTCGAGCGCGAGGTGCAGCTCCTCGACGGTCCGAAGACGCAGCTCCCACCCGCGGCGCAGGTTCGGTGCGGTTTTCAGCGGGCGATACTTGCCGGCGTCGTCGTATCTGGCGATCTCGCGGGCGTCTTCAGGCCGGGAGAAGACATCGACAACTGGCGAGTCGGCATCGTCCCGATGGCGCACGACGATTCCATCGGCGATGCGAATCTGCCCGAGAAAGAAAACGCCGTCACGAAGACGGCGTTCGAGAAAAGTGCGGATGGCGGACATGGTGAACAACGGAGCTTCCGTTATCCGGTTACGTCCGATCAGCTGTGGCGGCGACGCTTGACCCTCAGCTGGGCGAGCGATTTCTGCAAGGCGGCAGCCGTGGCGGCATGCTCTTCCCCGTGGAGACGTTCGTCCTTCATCGCAGCCTGGGCGCGCTCGATCGCGGCCTGGGCGGCGGCTTCGTCGATATCGTTCTCCATGACGGCCATGTCGGTGAGCACGGAAACCGAGGTCTGCGTGATCTCGACGAAGCCCGAACCGACGGCGAGGAATTCCTCCTTGCCACCGCGCACCGCGCGCAGCTCGCCGGGAGCAAGCTGGGTGAGCAGCGGAACGTGCCCGGGGAAGACACCGAGGTCACCCTCGGAGCCCGGGATCTGCACGAATTCCACGTCTTCCGAGTAGGTCTTGGCCTCGGGAGTAACGATTTCGAGTTTGAGAGTCGGCATGAGATTCCTTCCGTCGCGGGCGCGCCAGCTCTCGCCGGCACCCGCGATCAATCCTTATTCCTTGATCTGGTCGATGCCGCCCTTCATGTAGAAATTGCTCTCGGGCACATCGTCGTGCTTGCCCTCGAGAATTTCCTTGAAGCCGCGGATCGTTTCCTGAATCGAGACATACTGGCCGGGCGTGCCGGTGAAGACTTCGGCAACGTGGAACGGCTGCGAGAGGAAACGCTGGATCTTACGAGCCCGATAGACCGTAAGCTTGTCCTCCGGCGAAAGCTCGTCCATGCCGAGAATCGCGATGATGTCCTGCAGGTCCTTGTAGCGCTGGAGCACGACCTGCACGCCACGGGCGACCTTGTAGTGCTCTTCGCCGACGACATCGGGCGCAAGCGCTTTCGAGGTCGAAGCGAGCGGATCGACGGCCGGATAGATGCCGAGTTCCGCGATGGAGCGCTCGAGCACGAGGGTCGAGTCGAGGTGCGCGAACGTGTTCGCCGGCGCGGGGTCGGTCAAGTCGTCCGCGGGCACGTAAACGGCCTGCACGGACGTGATCGAGCCCTTGGTGGTCGAGGTGATGCGTTCCTGGAGACCGCCCATTTCCGCCGCGAGCGTGGGCTGGTAACCCACCGCGGACGGGGTGCGGCCGAGGAGCGCGGACACTTCGGAACCGGCCTGCGAGAAACGGAAGACGTTATCGATGAAGAGGAGCACGTCCTGATTCTTCTCGTCGCGGAAGTATTCCGCCATCGCGAGCGCGGTGAGTGCGACGCGGAGACGGGCGCCGGGGGGCTCGTTCATCTGGCCGTAAACGAGCGCAACCTTCGACTCGGCGAGGTTGTCCTGCTTGATGACGCCCGCATCGCTCATCTCATGATAGAGATCGTTCCCTTCACGGGTGCGCTCGCCGACGCCGGCAAACACCGAAAAACCACCGTGGGCCTTGGCGATGTTGTTGATGAGTTCGAGAATAACGACCGTCTTGCCGACGCCCGCACCACCGAACGCACCGGCCTTGCCGCCCTTCACGAACGGGCAGATGAGGTCGATGACCTTGATGCCGGTCTCGAGAATGGTGGCCTGGGTGTCCTGCTCGACGAGCGGAGGGGCCGGGCGGTGAATCGGATACTTCTTGATCGCGTTCACCGGGCCACGCTCGTCGGTGGGTTCACCGATGACGTTGAAGATCCGGCCGAGCACGGCGTCGCCGACGGGAACGGAGATCGGAGCGCCGGTGGCGATGACTTCCTTGCCGCGGACGAGACCTTCGGTCGAGGACATCGCGATGGCGCGCACCCAGTTTTCGCCGAGGTGCTGCTGGACCTCGAGGACGAGATTGACGGAAACGCCGTCGACGACGTGGTCGATCTCCAGCGCGTCGTAGATCGCGGGAATCTTGCCGTCGGCCGGGTTGAATTCAACGTCCACGACGGGGCCGATGACCTGAACGATTTTACCTTTGTGACTCATGTTTGATGCGGGTTTTCTGGCGGAATTAACCGAATTGAGGGAATTGAATACGGCAGCCTTGGTTTTCTCCTAAATTCCAAAAATTCCGTAAATTCTGTCTAAAATCTGGTTATGCCAACGCCATCTGGGCGGTGGTGATTTCGAGCAGTTCGCTCGTGATCGCGGCCTGGCGGACCTTGTTGTATTCGAGGGTAAGGTCTTTCACCAATGTCTTGGCGTTGTCGGTCGCGTTCTTCATCGCGACCATGCGGGCGCTGTGTTCCGAGGCACGGGCGTCGAGCACGGTTTGATAAATGCCGTAGTGCAGCGAGTAGGGAAGGATCGCATCGAGGATGGTTTCCTCGTCCGGCTCGAACACGAAGACGGAGCCATCGCCCTTCTCGTCCACCAAATCCTTGTTGAGGATCGTCGGGGTGATCGGCAGTAGCGTGAACGCACGCGGCGTCTGCGTAAGGGTGTTCACGAAGAGCGGAAACAGCACGGTGACCTTGTCGACGTCCTTCGTGAGGAAGCGCTCGATGCAGAACTTCGAGATCTGCTTGATCTCGAGGAAGCTCGGCTTGTCGCCCAGCTCGAAGTCCGCCACGATGTTGCGCTTCGTGCGGGCGAGGAACTGCTTGCCCTTGCGGCCGATGGTCACGAAATCGGTCTTCGCCGCGTCGAACTGAAGAGCCTCACGGAACAGGTTCGTATTGAGACCGCCGCAAAGGCCCTTGTCCGTGCTGATGAGCACGACGAGCTCCTTCCTGACGACACGATCCTCGAGAAGCGCGTGCGACGAGTGATTCACACGGCCGTTCAGCGAAACGAGCACGCGGTTGAGCAGCTGCGCGTAGGGATGGCCGGCGAGCGCGGTCGACTGCGCCCGGCGCATCTTCGACGCGGCGACCATCTGCATGGCCTTCGTGATCTGCGCCGTATTCTTGACGGACTTGATGCGCCGCCGGATGTCGCGAGTGCTGGGCACGGGAGGTTATTTGAAGATGGTCTTGAATTCGTCGAGAGCCGCGATGGTCTCGGCTTCGAGGTCCTTGTCGAAGGCCTTCTTCTCGAGAATCCTGGCGAGCAGGGCAGCCTTGCGGGTGGTGAAGAATTCCTGAAGCTTCGTCTGGAATTCCTTCACGCGCTCGACCGGGATGCTGTCCACGTAGCCGCGCTGCATGGCGAAGAGAATCGCGGCCTGCAGCTCGACGGGAAGCGGGTGATACTGCGGCTGCTTGAAGAGCTCGACGATGCGCTGACCGCGCTCGAGCGTGGCTTTCGTCTTGGCGTCGAGATCGCTGCCGAACTGCGCGAAGGCCGCGAGCTCGCGGAACTGGGCGAGGTCGCCCTTGATCTTGCCGGCGACCTGCTTCATCGCCTTGATCTGCGCGGCGGAGCCGACGCGGGACACCGACAGACCGACCGAGATCGCCGGGCGAATGCCCTGATAGAACAGGTCGGTTTCGAGATAGATCTGGCCGTCGGTGATCGAAATGACGTTCGTCGGAATGTAGGCAGACACGTCGCCGGCCTGCGTTTCGATGATCGGGAGCGCCGTCAGCGATCCGTTGCCGTAATTTTCACCAACCCGGGCGGAGCGCTCGAGCAGGCGGCTGTGGAGATAGAACACGTCGCCGGGATAGGCTTCACGACCGGACGGACGCTTGAGGAGGAGCGAAACCTGGCGGTAGGCGACCGCGTGCTTCGAAAGGTCGTCGAACACGATGAGCGCATCCATGCCATTATCCATGAACCACTCGCCGATCGTCGCACCGGTGAAGGGGGCGATGTATTGGTTCGTGGCGGAATCAGAGGCGGAAGCCGAGACGATGACGGTGTATTTGAGCGCATCGTTCTCTTCGAGCGTCTTCACGACGCGGGCGATGTTCGCGTTCTTCTGGCCGACCGCGACGTAGATCGAATACATCGGGCGGAAATCCTTTTCGCCCGCGGCCTCGGCGGCCTTGTTCGCATTCGACTGGTTGATGATCGTGTCGATCGCGATCGTCGTCTTGCCGGTGGCGCGGTCGCCGATGATGAGTTCACGCTGGCCGCGACCAATCGGGATCATCGCGTCAACGGCCATGATGCCAGTCTGCACCGGCTGGCTGACGGATTTGCGCTTGATGATGCCGGGCGCGATCTTCTCGACCGGACGGAATTCCGTGGCGTCGATCGGGCCCTTGCCGTCGATCGGCTGGCCGAGGGAGTCAACCACGCGCCCGAGAAGGCTCTTGCCCACAGGAGTGGAGAGAAGCTTTCCGGTCGTCTTGACTTCGTCGCCTTCGCTGATCTTGGTGTAATCACCGAAAACGATCGAACCGACTTCGGTTTCCTCGAGATTCAGCGCAATGCCGAAGATCCCGTTCGGGAATTCGAGGAGCTCGTTGAGCATCGCGCCGCTGAGGCCTTCGATACGGGCGACACCGTCGCCGATTTCACGAACGATGCCGACATTGGTTTTCGCGGCGGAGGCACTTTGGATGCCCGCGATTTTGGATTCGAGTTCTTGAAGAATGCTGCTCATTGCCGGTGGGTCGTTACAGTTGCTGTTTGAAAATTTGGAGTCGGTTGGAGACGGAGCCGTCCCAGACGTCGCTGCCGATCTTGATGCGGAGGCCGCCGAGGAGGGCGGGATTCGTGAGATGCTCGATGGTGAGATCGGCGCCGAAGCGCTGGCGGAGATCCGCATCGAGGCTCGCAACCTCGGTCGCCTCGAGCGGCACAGCGCTCTCGATCACGGCGTGGCGCCGCTGAAGTTCGAGGCGGACGAGCCGGGTGAATTCCTTCAGGATTCCGACGTAGCTGCGGGGCTTCTCGGCCACGAGCCGGTCGGAATACTCGGAAATCTTACGCGCGTCGAGCCGGCCATCGGTGAAACTCCCCTTGAAGAGTTCCCGGGCGTGGCGGCGAGCTTCCTTGCTGATCTTCATGCGGGCCGAATCTGAGAAATGCTAGGCCGCGAGCTGGGCGGTGGTTTCGGCGTTGAGGCGTTTCTGATCCTCGGGCGTGAGAACCTTGCCAGTAACTTTTGTCGTCGTATTGACCACAAGATCGACGAGCTGGGCCTTCACCTCGCTGGTCATTTGATTGCGCTCGACCTCGATACTCTGGCGGGCGCGAACAAGGATCGCCTCCGCCTCGCGGATGGCTTCCTGGGTTTTCTTTTCGGTGAGGGCATCGCCACTCTTGCGGGCCTCCTCGATGAGATGCTGCGCCTCGAGGTTCGCCTTGTGCAGAACTTCCTCGTAATGCTTCTGGGCATCGGCGAGCTGCTGCTTGATCTTCTCGGCGTTGACCTGGCCTTCCTCGATCAGGCGACGGCGCTCCTCGAGGATCTTGATGATCGGACCGAAGGCGAACTTGGCCAGCGCGAAATAAAGGATGAGAAAGAGGATGATCTGGGCGAGCAGCTTCGGCAAATTGACGCCGAATTGAATCATCAAATCCGTGAGTGGGTCGTGCATGGGCGCGGAAGGTGGAGTGAGGGAGAAGGGGCCTTGTCATGAACGACAGGCCCCCTCGAATTTCAGCGGACTACTTGCCGATGAGGAGGAAGACGAGACCGAAAATACCCATCGCTTCAGCCAGCGCCATGCAGATGATGGCCATGGTGAGCACGCGCCCGAAGGCACCGGGATTGCGGCCGACAGCTTCCGCGGCGCGACCGCCGATGAGGCCGATGCCGATGGCGGCACCGGCGGCGGAAAGGCCGAAGGTGAGACTGCCGGTCACGCCGAGGTTGGCAACCTGGTCAGCGGCGACCGCGGCGGCTTGAGCGAAAAGTGGTGTGGTCATGTGATGTGTCTTGTTTTGGGTTTGGTTGATCCCGCCGCCCGCATACCAGCACGGTCCCGGCGGGAAAATTGGATCAATGCGCCTCGTCCTCGTGACTGGTGGAGAGCTGGAGGTAAACCGCGCAGAGGAGCATGAAAACGAAGGCCTGCAGGAGACCGACCATGAGCTCGAGGCCGTAAAAAGGGATCGGAACGATCACGCTCAGCAGATACACGCCAAAATCCGGCAAATGGAACTCCTTGCCGATGCTCATCATCATTCCGAGGATGTTTTCGCCCGCGTAAATGTTTCCAAAAAGTCGCAGAGAGAGAGAGATTGGACGTGTGGCGATGGAGACCACTTCGAGAATGCCGATGAGGAAAAATACAGGCACGAGCACCTTGCCCATCAGGCCGGTCATTCCGCCCTTGGGACCGAAAATGTGGTGCAGCAATCCTCCAATGCCCACTTCCTGAATGCTCCAGACGAGCCAGAGAATCATCGCCAGCGCGGCAAGGCCGAGCGTCATGTTCAGATCCGCCGTAGCGGGGCGCAGGATGGGTTCGTGAACGTCCAGCGCCCACCAGTGTTTCCCCTCGCCCCAGCCGATGGAACCGACTCCCGGCAGGAGGCTGAACCAATTCGAGACGAGGATGAAAATAAAGAGCGACGCGAGGAAACTGAAGGTTTTCGCGATCATGTGGCGGCCCACGATGCTCTCGAGCATCGTGTAGAGTCCCTCGATGAGGGCCTCGAAGAAATTCTGCCGCCCGGTTGGGACGATCGTCATCTGTTTCGTGGCCTTACGGGCAAAGGCCACGATCGCCACGATCACGATGGCCGTGACGAGAATGGAATTCGTCAACCACTGCGCAAAGGGAACCGTCGATCCATGCAGGATCGGCTCGGCATTGAGCGGAACGACGGAGGCGAGAAGCATACAGAAAGTCAATGGGTGAAATTAGCCGCCTCCCGAAGTCGCAAAGCCCGATTACCGGCCAGCGAAAGCAATCATCGACAGCGGCACGGGCGACGCCGGACGGGGAAGGCGCGCCGAGCCGGAAAACTGAATGCCACGCGCCGCGGTGACAAGCCCTTTTGTGAAATATTTCACAAGCTCACCCCTCCGCCTCGCGTGGGGCGGTCCGCCTTCGCACTAAACCATTGTCTCGCCTGCGCCGAGCCATTATCCGTGCAAGGGAATGCTGTCTGTCATTATCCCGATTTACAACGAACGCGAGACGATCCGCCTGCTTTACGAGAAGACGGCGGAAGTCCTGAAGAAGGTTGGCCGGCCCTGGGAAATTCTTTTCATCAACGACGGCAGCAAGGATGGCAGCGAGGAGGAACTCGACGCCGTCGCGGCCGGTGATCCTCACGTGCGCGTGCTCCATTTCCGCCGCAATTTCGGCCAGACTGCAGCGATGATGGCCGGCTTCGACTACGCCCGCGGCGACGTGATCATTCCGATGGACGGCGATTATCAGAACGATCCGGAGGATATTCCGAAGATGCTCGCCAAGCTCGACGAAGGTTACGACGTCGTCTCTGGCTGGCGGCGCGATCGGCAGGACAATGCCATCAAGCGCAACCTGCCGAGCATCATGGCCAACAAGCTCATCGCCTTCGTCTCCGGCGTGAAGCTGCAGGACTTCGGCTGCTCGCTGAAGGCCTACCGCCGCGAAGTCATCGAGGGCGTGCGCCTCTACGGCGAGATGCACCGCTTCCTGCCCGTTTACACGATGTGGCATGGCGCGAAGATCACCGAGGTGGTGGTCGGCCATTTCGCCCGCCGCGCCGGCAAATCGAAATACGGCCTCGAGCGCATTCTCAAGGTGCTGCTCGACCTCATGGTCGTGAAGTTTCTCGACCGCCACGCGCAGAAGCCGATGTATGTCTTCGGCATGATCGGGTTCATCATGATCGCGATCTCCGCGGCATTCGCCCTGTGGGCCCTTGTGTTGAACATCTTCGACGGCAAGCCCTTCATCACCACGCCGCTCCCGCTCATGACGACGTTCACGTTCATGACCGGCGTGCTCTGCGTCCTCATGGGCCTGCTCGCGGAAATGATCACCCGCACTTTCTACGAGTCGCAAGGCAAGCGCATCTACCTCGTCCGCGCCAGCCGGAATCTGGACGCGGAATAAGCGCCCTGCCTCATGTGCGGCCTAGCCGGATTCGTCGGACGCGGGGATCGTCGCGATCTCGAGCGCATGACGCGCGCCATCGCCCACCGCGGGCCGGACGCCGATGGGCACTGGATCGAGGAAGCCACCGCCGTGCACCTCGGCCATCGCCGCCTCGCCATCGTCGATCTCTCGGGAGGCGGGCAGCCCATGGCGACCGCCGACGGCGCGCTCCAGATCATCTTCAACGGCGAGATCTACAACCACGTCGAGCTCCGCGAGCAGCTCAAGGCTCGCGGCTGTGTCTTCGAGACGGACCACTCCGACACCGAAGTCCTGCTCCACGGCTACCGCGAATGGGGCGACGACTTCGTCACGCGCCTCAATGGCATGTGGGCCTTCGCGCTCTACGATCGCGCCGCCGGCCGGCTACTGCTCAGTCGCGACCGCTTCGGCAAGAAGCCGCTGTATTGGTTCCAGGAAGGCGGCACGTTTGCCTTCGCCTCGGAACTCACGGCCCTCCAGGCCCACCCCGCCTGCCCGCGTTCGCTCTCCGCAATCGCGCGGCGAAAATTCTTCGCCTACGCGCTGATTCCCGCGCCGCATTCGATCCTGGAGCGAGTCTGGAAACTCCCCGCCGGCCACAATCTCACGTTCGATCTCCGTGAGGCCGCGCCGCGCGTCACGAAATACTGGGACCTCGTCCTCGAGCCTGCCGATCCCGGAAAATCCGACGACGCGCTCGCCGACGAACTTCTCGAACTCGTGGACCGCGCCGTGCAGCGCCGCCTCATGGCCGACGTGCCGCTCGGCATCTTCCTCAGCGGCGGCATCGACTCCTCGCTGGTCGCCGCGCTGGCCACGCGCCACGTGCCCGCCGGCTCGCTCCGCACGTTCAGCATCGGTTTCACCGAGGCGTCGTTCGACGAGCTCTCGTGGGCCAACAAGGTCGCCGGGCTGCTCGGCACGAATCACCAGACCGAGGTCCTCGACCTCGACCGCGCCCTCGAGGTGCTCCCCGAGATTTTTGCGAAACTCGACGAGCCCCAGGGCGACGGCTCCCTGCTCCCGACGTGGCTGCTCAGCCGCTTCACCCGGCGCCACGTCACGGTCGCGCTCGGCGGCGACGGCGGCGACGAGCTTTTCGCCGGCTACGATCCCTTCCTCGCGCTTCGCAAGGCCGAAAGCTACGCGAAACACGTGCCCCGGCCGGTCCATCTCGCCATCCGCCTGCTCGCCGCGCAGCTTCCCGTCTCGCACGCGAACATCAGCCTCGATTTCAAGATCAAGCGCACCCTCCGCGGACTCAGTCATCCTCCCTCGCAATGGAATCCCGTCTGGCTCGGCGCGCTCGAGCCCGGCGAGATCCGCGAGTTCCTCGGCGGCCCGATCGATCCCGAGGAACTCTACAGCGAAGCCATCGAGGCCTGGGACGCCTGTCCGCAAACGGATGTTGTCGCCCGCACCCTCCAGTTCTACACGAAGATTTATCTGCAGGACGGCATTCTCCCGAAGGTCGATCGCGCCACCATGATGAACAGCCTCGAGGCCCGCGCCCCCCTCCTCGACATCGAAGTCGCCGACTTCGCGCGCCGACTTCCGTCCAGCTACAAGCTCCGCGGCAACACCACGAAGTTTCTGCTCAAGCGCGCCGCCGCCCGCGTGCTGCCGCCGGAGATCATTCATCGCAAGAAAAAGGGCTTCGGTTCGCCCATCGGGCCGTGGTTCCGCACCGGCCGGCTGGCCGTGAGGGACGCGTCCCCCTTCGTGCGCAAGCGCTCCGCCGCCCACCTCGCCGGCAAAGTCGACGACCGCCTCTTCTTGTGGTGCGAGCATGTCTTCGAGGAATGGAAATCGCGCCGGCTGCCATGAGCGAGCCCCTGCGCATTCTCTGCCTGAATTACGAATACCCGCCCGTCGGAGGCGGCGGCGGCCGCATCGCGCACCGCATCAATGCCAGCCTCGTTCAGCGCGGACACGCCGTGCGCGTGCAGACAGCCGGCCTGCGCCATCTCCCGGAGCACGAAACCGTCGACGGCGTTGAGATTTTTCGCGCGCAGTCGTTCCGCAAACGCGAGGACACCTGCACCGTGCCCGAGATGGCCCTGTATCTCGCGACGAGCTTCCTCCCGGCGCTGCGGCACATTCGCGAATGGCGGCCGCACGTCATCCACGCGCATTTCGCCGTCCCGACCGGTGCACTCGCCTGGGCCCTCTCGCTTTTCACGGGGACGCCCTACGTGCTCACCGCGCATCTCGGCGACGTGCCCGGCGGCGTGCCGGAGCAGACCGCGGGACTTTTCCGCCTCGTGCAGCCGTTCACCCGGCCGATCTGGAAACGCGCCGCCGAAATCACCGCCGTGAGCACCTTCGTCGCGGACCTCGCCGAGCGCGCCTACGGTCGCCGGCCGATTGTCGTGCTCAACGGCATCACCCTCGGGCCGCGGCCGAAAATCGTCGCCCACTCGCCCCCGCGTCTACTCTTCGTTGGCCGTCTGAGCGTGCAGAAGAATCCTCGCCTCACGATCCAGGCCCTCGCCCTCGTGGCAGACCTGCCTTGGGAACTCCACGTCATCGGCGATGGACCTCTTCGATCTGAGATGGAAATCGAAACCCGGGCCCGGGGCCTCGAATCGCAGGTGCGTTACCTCGGATGGCTCGACTCGACCATCGTCGCCGCGGAAATGTCCCAGGCGGACACCCTGCTCATCACTTCGCTGAGCGAAGGCCTGCCCATGGCGGCCATCGAGGCGCTCGACCAGGGCCTCGCGATCATTTCCAGCCGCATCGGCGGCGTCACCGATGTCGTCGAGGACGGCGTCAACGGCACCCTCTGCGACCTCACGCCGGAATCATTCGCCGGCGCGCTGCGCGAGATTCTCTCGAATCCCGCACAACTTCGTTCGCTACGACAAGCCTCCTCCCAACGCGCCCTGCCTTTCAACCTCGAGACCGCAGTCGACCACTACGAGGCGATCCTGCACGGCGTCACTCGCTGAGTGCGACAACACGATTCCTGAATGCGAAGACACGCCCGAAAAACTCCGGGCGCGTTCGATCTCGAGAATGGTTTTTGCAGAGGCGCGTGCTTACTTGCCCTTCCTCTCCACCGAATAGCTGAACAGGAGATTGGTGCCGTTCCGAAAGCAGAGGTTCCGCTTTCCGGGGGATGACGGTGCCCGAGTATTCTCCAGCAGAGACCGACAGGAGGGAGTGCTCGAACAAGGAGCATGCGATTGCCCATTTCGTTACCTAACTCACCATAAGCCTCTTGGATTTTCGAATCCCCTCGTTCCTCCTCACGACCCGCGGGACTTGCGGATGAGCATGAGATTTCGCGCGTAGATAAAGAGCCCGGTGCCCTGGCCGACGACGCCGACGATGTCGCGTCGCCACACGAAATAGATCACGAGCATCACGGCGCCACCGAGGCTCATCCACCAGAAGGCGACGGGCACCACCGAGCGGCGGGATTTCTCGCTCGCGACCCACTGCACGAGCATGCGGCCGGTGAAGATGAGCTGCCCCAGAATGCCGATCATGACCCAGGCGATGCCCGTCGGGCTCGTGATGTTCAGCAAACGCGCGAGCCAGCCGCGACCGTTACGGGCGCTGTAAACGAGCTCGGAAAATTCGCCGGCGGTCAGCAGGCGATCGGTGCCCGCGCCGAGCCGCTGGACGAGATAGCCGACCGAGCCGTCGGGCAGGCGAACGAGCCTGACCTCGTCGCGGGCGCCCGGCAGGCCCGCTTTGATGCTATTCGCCGAGTCCGAATAGCTGGTGCCATCCACCGGACGGCCAATGTGGTCGAGTTCGGAAGAACGTTGCTCGCACGCGGCGAGAGAAATCACCACCGCGACGGCCGCCAGCCACTTCCAAGAGACGCACATAAGGCCGGCGCTTATCGCACCGACGGCATCGTTTCGCAAGGCTCGGGGGAATCCGGCCAGGACGGACCCGGAGCCTGGGGGCGCGGGCGGAGGCGCTGGTTTCCCCGATCGTCGCCGCCGCCTCGCTCGTGAGGATCGAGCAAGTGATCGACGGCGATGAAGTAGGCCTTCGCGTGACGGGCAAACAGGACGTTGAAGACACCGATCGCCACCGCGACGATACCAGCCTCGAGCAACAGCGAAAAATCGAACGCCATCTCGAGCCCGCAATACAAGAGCAATCCGAGCAGACTCGCGAACCCCGAATTCACCGCCCACATCGTCATCAGGAAGTAGCCGGGCTCGCGCTCGAAAGCGTATCCGCACCGCGGGCAGCCGTCGAATGGCATGAACCAGTCGACGACGCGGCGGATGGACAGGGCGCGCGGAAAAATCGGCGTCCGCCCGCACACCGGGCAATGCAACCGGGTGGCGCGGGCGAGGTAAGCGCCGACTTTGGCGATCCGTTGCGCGTCGTTCACAGGCGCACATCGTGCCTTTCTTTCCCGGTCCCGTCAAACCGTTCGATTTATTCTTGTGTCTCTCTGTCGAACGCCCGAATGTGAGCAATTCCGAACAGGCTTGCACCCCCGCAAGCCTCTTATTCTGTAAAAATTTCGACAGTAGTCATATGGCAAACACCATTCTCGTAGGCGCTCAATGGGGCGACGAAGGCAAAGGTAAAATCATCGATTTTCTGACCGATGAGGCCGATATCGTCGTCCGCAGTCAGGGCGGGAATAACGCCGGCCACACCATTGTGCTCGGCGGCGAGAAATACGTCCTGCACCTCATTCCCTCGGGCATTCTGCGCAAGGGGAAGACCTGCGTGATTGGCAATGGTGTCGTGCTCGACCCCGTCGCGCTCGTCGGTGAGATCCAAGGCCTGCGCGATCGCGGCATCAAAGTGGGCAAGAATCTTTTTATCAGCGGCGGCGCCCACCTCGTGATGCCCTACCACCGCGCGCTCGATGAGCAGCGCGAAGTGCTCAAGGGCAAGAACAAGATCGGCACGACGAAGCGCGGCATCGGCCCGGCCTACGGCGACAAGGCCGCCCGCACGGGCATCCGCCTCGCTGATTTGATGAACACCGAGCTTTTCAAGACGAAGCTGAAGGCCCGCATCAAGGAGAACAACGCCGTCCTCAAGAGCCTCGGCGGAAAGCCGGTGAATGCGAAGAAAGTGGAGGCCGACTACCTCGCCGCCGCCGAAGTGCTCCGCCCGTTCGTGACGAACACCGTGGTCTATCTCCACGACGCCATCGCGAAGGGCAAAAAGATGCTCTTCGAGGGTGCCCAGGGCACGTTCCTCGATATCGACCACGGCACGTATCCTTTTGTCACCAGCTCGAATACGACGGCCGGCGGTGCCTGCACCGGCTCCGGCGTGCCTCCCCACCGCATGGATACCGTGATGGGCGTCATCAAGGCCTACACGACCCGCGTCGGCGAAGGTCCGTTCCCGACTGAGGACGACGCCCTCGGTGATCGTCTGCACGAGATGGGCCGCGAATTCGGCGCCACGACCGGCCGCGCCCGCCGCTGCGGGTGGTTCGACGCCGTCGCCGTGCGCTACGCGAACATGGTCAACGGCATCGACCAGCTTGCCATCACGAACCTCGACGGCCTCGATGGCGTCGAAAAGATCCGGATTTGCACCGCCTACAAGCTGGACGGCAAGAAGATCACCGTCCTGCCCACCCAGTGCGACGAAGTCGAGCGCTGCGTGCCCGTTTACACCGAGATGCCCGGCTGGATGACGCCAACCGACCACATCGCGAAATACGCCGAACTTCCGGAGAATGCCCGCCGTTACGTCGAGAAGCTCGCCGAACTCATCGGCACGAATCTCTCGATCGTGAGCGTCGGCCCCGGACGCGACCAAACCATTCGCCTGTAGGACCTTGTGGAGACTTTGGAAATCGAACATCCCCAATCGAAGATCCAGAATCTCTCCGCGCCCGCGGGGCCGGCACCTCGTCACGTTGCGGTCATCATGGACGGCAACGGCCGCTGGGCGCAGAGCCGCGGGTTGCCCCGCATCAAGGGCCACGAACAGGGCAGCAAGTCCGTCGGCGAATGCGTCGAGGGCTGCCGCGACGCCGGTGTCGAGTATCTCACGCTCTACGCATTTTCTTCCGAGAACTGGAAGCGCCCGGCCGCCGAAGTGCAGGGCCTGATGCTGCTGCTCGAGCGCTTCCTCGAGCAGAAGACGCAGGAGATGGTCGAAAAAGACGTCCAGCTCCGCGCCATCGGCCGCCTCGACGAACTTCCCGGCCCCTGCCGCAAGCGCCTGCAACGCACGATCGACGCCACGGCCGGCAACTCGAAGCTCATCCTCACGCTCGCGCTTAGCTACAGCGGCCGCGCGGAAATCGTCGACGCCGTGCGCACGATCGTCCACGGCGCAAAGGCCGGCACAATCTCCGAAGCCGACGTCACGCCCGAGCTCATCAGCGCGCATCTCTACACGCGCGGCGTGCCCGATCCCGATCTGCTCATCCGCACCTCCGGCGAGCTGCGGCTCTCGAACTTCCTGCTCTGGCAGCTCAGCTACACCGAGATCCACGTCACGCCGAAGCTCTGGCCCGAATTTTCGAAGGCGGATTTGTTTGCCGCCATCGAAGACTACAACAAACGCCACCGCCGCTACGGTGGCATCTGATTACCCGACCCCGCCACCACACCGCACCGACCTCCGATGTCCAAAGCCAAACAGACCATCCTCATCGTGGATCGCGACTCCGATTTTCTCGAGTGGGCCAAGCACCAGCTCGAGAATCCAAATGTGCGCGTCGTGACGGAGACTGCCTCCGACACCGCGTTCAAGACATTTGGAATCGAGAATCCCGATCTCGTGCTCTGCGAGATGCATTTGCATCCCTCCAGCGGTCTCGAACTCCTGGCCCGCATCCGCAAGACCTCGCCGAACGCCATGGTCATCATCACGAGCGCCTTCGGCAGCAACCAGGGCGTGATCGAGAGCATGAAGCTCGGCGCCTTCGATTTCGTGCGCAAGGAGCAGCTCCCCTTCAGCATCAAGCTCGTGGTGGACTCCGCGCTCAAGGAACGCGCGGAAATGCAGGCCGCCTCGCCGTTCAAGCCCGTCCTCACCGTCGACGAGCACAAGGATGAGATCGTCGGCAAGAGCGAGGCGATGCAGCAGGTCTTCAAGATGATCGGCCGCGTCGCCGCCAGCGAGGCGCCGATCATGATCACCGGCGAAAGCGGCAGCGGCAAGGAACTCGTCGCCCGCGCCGTGCACCATTACAGCCATCGCAGCGACCGGGCGTTTCTCGCGATCAACTGCGCAGCCATCCCCGAGAATCTCCTCGAAAGCGAGCTCTTCGGCCACGAGCGCGGCGCCTTCACCGGCGCGCACAGCCAGCGCATCGGCCGCTTCGAGCAATGCGACAAGGGCACGCTCTTCCTCGATGAAATCGGCGAAATGCCGCTCGCCACGCAGAGCAAACTTCTCCGCGTGCTGCAGGAGGGGGAATTCTCCCGCGTCGGCGGCAACGAGACCATTCACACCGACGTCCGCATCGTCTGCGCGACGAACAAGAACCTCGAGGACGAGATCCTCAAGCGCACCTTCCGCGAGGATTTGTTCTACCGCCTGAACGTCGTCCGTATCCACCTTCCGCCGCTTCGCGTGCGCAAGGAGGACATCCAGCTGCTTGCGGAATACTTTCTCCAGAAGATCGCAAACTCCCGCCACCGCCCGCTCCTCCAGCTCAGCGAAGAAGCCGTGCGCGCGCTCGAGGCCTATCCGTGGCCGGGCAACGTCCGCGAACTCGAGAACACCATGCAGCGCGCCGCCGTGCTCGCCACGAACGACGTCCTGCTTCCGAAGGACATTCCGCTTGGCCAGGTCGCCCCGGTCGATCGCGGCATGCCCGAGACCATCGCTCCCGCGGCCGCCCTTCCCGTCGATACCTTCGCGAGCGTGCCCACCTCGCCGCTCACGATCGACGCGGCGATCGACACGCTCTTCGACGCCGCCGCCACCGACGAGGCCATCCAGCTTCTCCCGTGGCTCGAGCGCGAGTTCACCTTCAAGGCGATGGAACGCACCGGCAACAACCAGGTGCAGGCCGCCCGCCTGCTCGGCATCACCCGCGCCACGCTCCGCAAGCGCCTCGAGCGCAACGGCCAGCTCGGACCGGGCGACGAGGACGACGACTAACCGCTGACCGGGAGGCGCGCTCCGGCGCGGCCTCCCCCGTTTCGCATGCCGCCGACCTTCCTCCTCGCCGGCGGACGTTTCGAACCCGCCGACGGCATTCCGCTGACCGATCGCGGATTCCGCTACGGGATGTCCGTCTTCGAGACGGTTGGCATCCGCGCCGGCCGCCCACTCCTGCTCGACGCCCATCTCGCGACGCTGGCGGCCTCGTTTCACGCCGCCGGCTTTCGCGTCCCTGCGGATTGGTCGGAGGCGGCCCGCGATGCCCTCCTGCGCCCGGCAGTTTCCGAGGGCGTGGCCCGCATTTATGGCACCGCCGGAGACCGCGACGGCGACGAATCCCGGGTAGCCCTGCTCTTCGAGGCCATGCCCATCCCGACCGAACTCTCCCGCGCTCGCGCCGTCACCGTGGCCTTCACGCCCGCGACGCCGTTCGGCAAGACCGGCAACTACTGGCCGCACTTTCTTGCGCGCCCCGCCAGCGGCGACGAGGCCATTCTTTGCGCTCCCAACGGAACCCTGCTCGGCGGAGCGATGGCCAATCTCTTCCTCGTGCGCGATGGCAATTTGCTGACCCCGCGCCATCCCGTGCGCCGCGGAGTGGTGCGGGCGTGGACCGTTGGCATCGAGGCCGATCTCACCCGCGCCGATCTCGCCACTGCCGAGGCCGCCTTCCTCACGAACAGTCGCCTCGGGCTCTGCGCGCTCACCGTGATCGACGGGCGTGAACTGCCGGATCACCCGCTCGTCACCACCACGTGGGAGCGCTACCGCTCGGAGGTTCTCCGTGCCAGCTAAGGCCCTGCTCGCGCGGCTCGAGGCGGCTCTCGGTGAGCGCCGAAGCTACGAATCGGTCGCCCCCGCCGCACAATCCGCCGTTGCCGCGCTGCTCGTCGGCCGTTCGACCGGCCACACCTGGATCTTCTGCGCGGACGTCCGGCGCCAGGAAGAGATCGCCGCCGACCTCGCCACATGGGGCGTCCGCGCGGCCGCCTTCCCTCCTCTCGAAAAAATCGGCACCGGCGAGGACGAGGACGTGCTTGCCGATCCCGAGACCCTATCCGAGCGACTCGAGATCCTCGGCCGACTCGCGGGCGGTGCAAAGGCGCAGGTCATCGTCGCCGTGGGCTCCGAGCTGGAGGGCCGCGTCGCCGCGCCGGAAACATTTCGCCGCGACGCGCTCAAGTTCACGCCAGGCCAGCGCATCGATCTCGCCGCTACGGAGGCCACGCTCGCCAAAGGCGGCTACGACGAAGTTCCCAAAATTTTTGGGCGCGGCCAGTTCGCGCGCCGTGGCGGGATTCTCGATATTTACTCGTGGCAGCACCCACTGCCCGTGCGCATCGAACTCTTCGACGACGAGGTCGAGAGCATTCGCGAGTTCCAGCTCGACAGCCAGATTTCCGTCGGTCCGCTCGACCACTGCGGCATCCTGCTCGGCGATCCCGACAGGAAGCTCGTGCCGCTCGAAACGTATTTCGGCAAAAACGACACGCGCATCGCGATCGATTGCGACGGCGTGCCGGATGCGATCGTCCTCACTGACGGCGGCGAAAGCGACGTCCCACTGTTTCCTCCCGGCATCGATTTCTTCGAGGCCGGCGACTTCGTGGTCAACGAAGCCAAGCGCCAGCGCTTCTTCCGCCAGATCCAGGAATGGGCCGCCGATGGCTGGCATGTCGCGCTCGTCTGCAACAACGAGGGCGAGTGGGAGCGCTTTGGCGAACTGGCTCGCGAGAACGGCCTCGATCCCGGCGTGCTGGAGTATCTGCAGGGCAGTCTCACCGCCGGCTTCACCTGCCCGGCCGCGCGGCTCGCAATCCTGAGCGATGCCGAGCTCTTTGGGCGCAGTTCCAGCCAGAAGGCCCGCCGCGTCCTCGTGCGGCGCGAGCGCGCGATGGCGTCGCGGGCGGCGATGGATTTCACCGAGTTCGAAGAGCGCGATCTCGTTGTGCATCTCGAGCACGGCATCGGCCGCTACCTCGGCATGGAAAAATCCGCGGAGGGCGGCGACCAGCTCGTCATCGAGTTCGCCGAAGAATCCCGGCTCTTCGTGCCGCTGGAGCAGGCGTGGCAGGTCTCGCGCTATGTCGGCCTCGGTCGAAAAAATCCGCCGCTCAGCGAACTCGGCGACGGAAAATGGCAGCGCGCGAAGAGCAAGGTCGAGCGCTCGATCTTCGAATACGCGACGACGATGCTGCGCCTGCAGGCCGAGCGCGACACCAGCCTCGGCCACGCCTTCGGCCCCGACACGCACTGGCAGCAGGAATTCGAACGCAGCTTTGTCTTCACGACGACTGCGGACCAGGCACGCGCCATCGACGAGTCGAAAGCCGACATGGAAGGCACGCGCCCGATGGACCGTCTCATCTGCGGCGACGTCGGCTTTGGCAAGACGGAGGTGGCCATTCGCACCGCGTTCAAGGCCGTGATGGGCGGCAAGCAGGTGGCCTTCCTCGCTCCGACGACCGTGCTCGCGCAGCAGCATTGCCAGACGCTGAAGGAGCGCATGAGCGACTACCCGATCACGGTCGAGGCGCTGCATCGCTTCCGCACGAAGGCCGAGCAGACGCGCGCCGTGAAGGGCCTGCTCGACGGCGGCGTGGATATCGTCGTCGGCACGCACCGCCTGCTCAGCGAAGACGTCGTCTTCAAGAATCTCGGCCTCGTCATCGTGGACGAGGAGCAGCGCTTTGGCGTGAAGCACAAGGAGCGCCTCAAGGAGCGCTTCCGCCTCGTCGACGTCCTCACACTCTCGGCCACACCGATCCCGCGCACGCTCTACCTCGCGCTGATGGGCGCTCGTGACATGTCGCTCATCGAGACGCCGCCGCCGAATCGCCAGCCGGTCGAGACGATCATCTGCGCCTACGACGAACGCGTGATGCGCGACGCCCTCCAGCGCGAACTCCAGCGCGGCGGCCAAGCCTACATCCTCCACAACCGCGTCGCCACGATCGAGCGGCTCGCCCTGCGCATTCGCGAGCTGTGCCCCGGCGCGCGCGTCGGCGTCGGCCACGGCCAGATGGACGAGCACGAACTCGAAGCCATCATGGCGAAATTCATTGCCGGCGAACTCGACGTGCTCGTCTCGACCACGATCATCGAAAGCGGCCTCGATATCCCGAACGCGAACACGATCATCATCGATCGCGCCGACCGCTTCGGTCTCGCCGATCTCTACCAGCTCCGCGGTCGCGTCGGGCGTTCGCATCACAAGGCCTACGCCTACCTCATGCTGCCCCGCGAGCTCATGACGACCGGCATTGCCCGCAAGCGCGTGCAGGCGATCCGCCAATACTCCGAGCTCGGCGCCGGCTTCAAGATCGCCATGCGCGACCTCGAGATTCGCGGCGCCGGCAACATCCTCGGCACCGCGCAGAGCGGCCACATCCTCGCCGTCGGGTTCGACCTGTATTGTCGCCTGCTCAAAAAATCCGTCGCCACGCTCAAGGGGGAGACCGGCCGCTCCGGGGCCGCGGCGAACGTCCGCCTCGATTTTCTGGTGACGAACGAGCCGGAATTCCTCGCCGCGACCGGCGACCAGGCGCCCGCCTTCCTGCCCACCAGCTACATCACCGACCCGCCCGCGCGCATCGACGCCTACCGCCGCCTCGCCGATGCCCCCGACAAGGCCGCCCTCGATCGTCTCCGCGACGAATGGCGCGACCGCTTCGGCCCCCTGCCTCCCGCCGTGGAAAACCTGCTCGTCCTCCAGGCCATCCGCTTGCTGGCGGCCTCGAAGCGCATCCCGAGCGTCGAGGCCCGCGACGGCAAACTCATGCTCAAAAAGAAGGGCGATTACCTGCTCTTCGGGGGCAAGTTCCCCCGCTTGACTTCGCCAACCCCGGAAATAAGGTTGCGCGAGATTTTGACGTTTCTGCAAAAACGTCCGCTTTTGTGATGACCCGACTTACCGCCCTTGCCTCCGCCCTTGCCGTCCTTCTGGCGGCTCCCCTGCTGCGTGCTCAGCAAAGCGAGGTCATCGACGGCATCGCCGCGGTGGTCAACGGCGACGTCATCACCTACTCGCAGGTCCGCGAGATGATCGGCGCCCGAGAGCGTGCCCTCCGCGGCGCCTACCAGGGCACGGAACTGGAGAACAAGATCAAGGAAATGCGCCTTTCCGCGCTCAAGGATCTCGTCGACCGCCAGCTCATCCTTCAGGAATTCAAGAAGAAGGAAAAAGACGGCGCCACCATTCCTGCCTACGTCATCGACGAACGCGTGAAGGACATCATCCGCGAGGAATTCGGCGGGGACCGCTCGGCTTTCGTCCGCACGCTCAAGAGCCAGGGCTACACCGTCACGAAGTTCAAGCAGATCGAGCGCGACAAATTCATCGTGCAGGCCATGCGGCAGACCTACGTGAAGGACGATTTTGTCATCTCGCCCACGCAGATCCAGAGTTACTACGACAAGCACAAACTCGACTACTCCACGCCCGAGCAGGTGAAGCTGCGCATGATCGTGCTGCGTGAGGACGACAACAGCGACACCGGCCTCGCCGGCGGCAAGAAGGAAATGGCCAAGGAAATCCGCGCCAAGCTCGCCGCCGGGGCGGAGTTTGGTCGAATGGCCCAGATGTATTCCGAGGATCCCACCACGCAGGCCGCGGACGGCGATTGGGGCTGGATCGACTCGAAACAGCTCAGCGAAGAGCTCACCGCCAAGGCCTTTGCCCTGCGCGCCGGCGAGATCAGCGACGTGATCCAAATCGGCAATTCCTACTACATCATGATGGTCGAGGCCCGAAAGAACGCGTCGACCAAGCCGATCGGCGAAGTTCGCGACGAGATCGAACAGAATCTCATTCAGGCCGAGAAGACGAAGGAACTCGAGCGCTGGCTCGATACCCTGCGCCAGAACGCCTACATCAAGATCTACTCCTAGGAGGCTCCGCCCGTCCCCGCCGTGGCCCCCCGCATTGCGATTACGCTGGGAGACCCGGCCGGCATTGGTCCGGAGGTCATTCGCACCGCCCTTGATCGTCCGGAAGTTCGCGCTCTCGGCGATTTCGAGGTCATCGGCGACGAATCCAGCTTCACTCCGGGCCAGCCCGACGAACGCAGCGCCCGTGCCGCCTTTGCCGCGCTGGAGGAGGCCGCCGCACGGGCTCGCGCCGGGGAATTCGCCGCCGTGGTCACCGGCCCGATCTCGAAGCGGCAGATGCACGCCGTCGGCTTCGACTTTCCGGGTCAGACCGAGTTCTTCGCGGATCGCACCGACACGTCGAATTTTGCCATGTGCCTCACCGGCGGCGCGCTCACCGTGGCACTCGTCACCGTTCACGTTCCGTTGCAAGCCGTGCCGGCTCTGCTTTCCAGTCCCGAGATCGTTCGGGTCGGCTCGCTGCTCTCGGATTTCCTCCGCCAACGCGGCGTCAAATCGCCCCGGATCGCCATCGCCGGTCTGAATCCGCACGCCGGCGAGGAAGGAGACATCGGTCGCGAGGAAATCGACCTCATTGCCCCGGCGGTGACCACGCTTTCGAAACGCCATCCCGAGGCCGCATTCACGGGCCCGCTTCCGCCCGACACGGTGTTCTTTCGCGCCGTCGCGGGGGAGTTCGACGCGGTGCTTTGCATGTATCACGACCAGGGCCTGATTCCCCTGAAACTGCATGCCTTCGACGCGGGCGTGAACGTCACCCTCGGCCTGCCCTTTCCGCGGACGAGCCCCGACCACGGCACCGCCTACGCCCTCGCCGGAAAAGGCATCGCCCGACCCGACAGCATGGTCGCGGCCATTCGCCTCGCGGCCGAGCTCGCCGGCTGATTTCTTCTCAGGGATCGCAGAGGACGCGGAGCACCTTCGAGGCTTTCCTCGCGCCCTTCAATCGCTCCGGACGCTTCGCGACTCACCTCGCCGTCCGTAAAATGCATGTGGGCGGTGAGGCTTTCGCCCCACCGCCCAACATGACTCCCTTTTAACCCTGATTCTTCGTCCTAAACGGCCTTCTCGCCGGTCTCGTCGGTGCGGATGCGGATCGCTTCCTCGACGGGAGAGACAAACACCTTGCCGTCGCCGATCTTGCCGGTCTTGGCGGCCTTCACGATGGCTGCCGTCGCGCTCTCGAGCAGAGAGTCGGAGAGAACAACCTCGATCTTGATCTTCGGCAGGAAGTCGACCGTGTATTCGCTACCGCGGTAGATTTCCGTGTGGCCCTTCTGACGGCCGAAGCCTTTGACTTCGCTGACCGTCATTCCCTCGATCCCGAGGTCGGCGAGCGCGTCTTTGACTTCTTCCAGTTTGAACGGCTTGATGATGGCTTCGATCTTTTTCATGGATTGTGAGTATTAAGGATCTCCCGGCTGAATTAGTTGAGGATGTAGCCCTCTTCGCCGTGATCCGCAACGTCGAGCCCCTGGCTTTCCGCCTCGGGGATCGGTCGCAGGCCGATCGTGAACTTGATGAGGAACGCGATCACCGTAGTCGCCACGACGGACAGGACGATGGTGATGGCGATGGCCTTGAACTGGCTGACCATGAGGGTCGCCTTGAGCTCGGGAGTGATCACGGAATTCGCTTCAGGCGAAGCGAGGAGACCGGTCATGATCGCCCCGAGGGTGCCGCCGACGCCGTGGACGCCGAAGGTGTCGAGCGCGTCGTCATAACCGAGCATTTTCTTCATGTAAGTGACCGCGAGGAAGGGGATAATGCCCGCTGCCACACCGATGATCATCGCGCCAGTCGCAGTGACGAAACCGCACGCAGGAGTGATCACGACGAGACCGCCGACGATGCCGGAGCAGAAGCCGAGCACGCTGGGCTTGCCCTTGAAGAGCCATTCCATGACGGCCCAGACGAAACCACCGGTGGCGGCAGCCAGCATCGTGGTCGCGAAGGCATTGGAGGCGACCATGTCTGCGCCAAGAGCAGAACCGGCATTGAAGCCGAACCAGCCGACGTAGAGCATGCCAGTGCCGACCATGCAGAGCACCATCGAGTGCGGGGGCATGGGCTCCTTGCCGAAACCGAGGCGCGGGCCGAGGATGAGGCAGAGAACGAGAGCAGACCAGCCGGAGGACATGTGCACCACCGTGCCGCCAGCGAAGTCGATCGCCTTGATCGCGGCGTCAGGATTCGCGATACCAGCCATGAGGCCCTTCACCGACCACACCATGTGGGCGAGCGGGAAATAAACGGCGAACATCCAGAGCGCGGTGAACACCAGGATCGAGATGAACTTCATGCGCTCAGCCGTGGCCCCGAAGATAAGGGCCGGGGTGATGATCGCGAAGGTGAGCTGGAACATCGCCCAGACGTCATCGGAGATCCAATACCAGCCGGCGCCCACGTTGCCGGGTTTGATCCCGTTGAAGAACGCGGCCGAGAAGTCGCCGATGTAGGGGCTCTCGCCATTGAACGCGAGGCTGTATCCGCAGAGATACCAGAGGATCGTCACCAGGCCGGTGATTCCCAGGCACATCGCGAGGATGGACAGGACATTCTTCGAGCGGACGAGGCCGCCATAGAAGAGCGCCAGACCGGGGAGCGTCATGAACAACACGAGCGCCGCGGCGGTCATCTGCCAGGCGTTGTGACCCGGGCCAGGGACGTTGATCTTGCCAGCGACATCAGGCGTGCGGGCCGCGTTATTGAAGTAAGCTTCAATATCAGCCACGCGCTGGTCGAGGGTGGGCTCAGGGGTGGCCGGAGTGGCCGCTACAGGAGCAGGAGCCGCGGTCGCGTCTTCCTGGGCCCAGGACGATCCGACGCACACAGTCGCGCCGATGAGCGCGGCAGCGAGCAGGGACGTCCACTTTCGACTTTTTATAAACATGGTATAGCTGAATTGTGGGTTGGTTATGGATGTGGATGAACCGCCGGGGACGCTCAGAGCTGCCGTGGCGGCGGAAACAAAAAAGCAAGTGGCATGCCAATGATGGAAGTCTCGGAATTCAGCCAACTTAACGCATTTTCCCACCGACTTTCCCGCCCACCGACCGCCCCATCCTCATTTCCCGTAACCTCTTGGTAAAAAACAGACAGACCCCGACCGCGGCCCCGGCGAACGCCCTCTCTCGCCCCCTTCATCCCAATCTTCGCATGTTGCGTTACCTGCGCCGCTACCCGGGCCTGGCAACCGCCACGATGACATGCGCCATCATCGGGACGCTCACCGTAGTCGTCTTTCCCGACGTAACCCGTCGCATCATCGACGACGCCATTCGCGGCAATCGACCGGACCTCCTCACGCCGCTGATCGCCACTGCGTTTGCAGCCTTTCTCGCGCAGGGGTTCCTGAACGCCCTGCGAATCATTTTTAACAATGTCTTCGAGCAGAAGGTGATTTTAGACCTGCGCAGCGATCTCTACGCGCACATTCAGAGTCTCCCGCTGCACTGGTTCGACAACCGCGCCACCGGCGATGTGATGACGCGTCTCGTGGAGGACGTCACCTCCGTGGAGCGCGTCCTCATCGACGGGGTCGAGCAGGGCACGGTCGCCGTCCTGCAAATCGCCGTCGTGGGCGTGCTGATGATCATCTACAACCCCGGCCTTACCCTTGTCGCCGCCCTTCCGCTTCCCCTGCTGGCCATCGGCGCCGCGGCCTACACCTTCACCGCGCGAAATCGTTATCGCGGACAGCGCCGCGCCGCGTCGGACATGAACGCCATTCTTCACGACAATCTGTCGGGCATTCGCCAGATCAAGACCTACACCAGCGAAAGGGCCGAGCATGCGCGCTTCAACGGCGCCAGCCGCCGCCTCGCCGACGCCACCCTCGTCGTCATGCGCGCCTGGGCGATCTACAACCCCGCCATGACCTTTCTCACCGCCTGCGGCTCGGTCGCCATCATTGGCTACGGCGGACACGAAGTTTTCACCGGTCGGATGGACGTCGGCGCCCTGTTTGCCTTCATGGTGCTCGCGCCGCTGCTTTACGAACCCATCGGCCGCCTTCATTCGCTCAACCAGATTTTCCAGGCCGGCCGCGCCGCCGGCGAACGCGTCTTCGAGATCATGGATGCCGCGCCCGAGCCGACCGGTCCCGCGTCGTCCTCGACAGAGGCCCGCCCGATTCGCGGCGACGTGCGCTATGAAGACGTCGCCTTCTCCTATGCGGCGGACATGCCCGTCCTCCGTGACATCGATCTCCACGCCGCGCCCGGGCAGATGATCGCCCTCGTCGGCAGCACCGGCGCCGGCAAATCCTCCCTCGTTAACCTCCTCCCGCGTTTCTACGAGCGCACCGGCGGGCGCATTCTTCTCGATGGCCGCCCGATCGAGGAATATCCGGTCGCCGCACTCCGCCAGGCCACCGCGATGGTCACGCAGGAGAGCTTCCTCTTCAATGGCACCACCGCCGAGAACCTGCGCGTCGGCAAGGCCAGCGCCACCGAAGACGAAATGTGGGAAGTGCTCGAAGCCGCCAACGCCGCCGACTTCATCCGCCGCCTGCCGAAAGGTCTCCAC